>JBBQDD010000005.1:0-27236 GCA_038319335.1 Sphingomonadales bacterium | reverse complement strand
CAGTCGTGCCAGGTATCGTGCAGGTAATTGGGCGGAAAGCGGCGGCCATGTTCCTGCAGGTGCCAGCTGGTCGGGCGGATGGGGGCGATGTGCAGCGGCATATGCGCTTGTTTGGGGGTGCGACCGCCCTTTTTCAGGTTGCAGGGCGCGCAGGCGGTGACGACGTTTTCCCAGGTGGTGCGGCCCTTTTGGGCGCGGGGGGTGACGTGATCAAAGGTGAGGTCGCGGCCTGAACCGCAATATTGGCAGGTGAATTTGTCGCGAAGGAACAGGTTGAACCGGGTGAAGGCGGGGAATTGCGAGGGCCTGACGAACTGCTTGAGCGCGATGACTGACGGCAGCTTCAGCCTCGCGGTGGGACTTCGCACCTCCCGCTCATAATTGGCGACAATATCGACCCGGTCGAGAAACACCGCCTTGACCGCGGTTTGCCAGGGCCACACGCTCAAGGGGTAATAGCTGAGCGGCGTATAATCGGCATTCAGCACCAGCGCCGGGCAACTGTCCGGGTGACGGACCATATCCGGATGCCGGATAAGATCGGGATGATACATTTCACCTCCCAGATTTGCCCCAAACGCCTTCTCCCGATCGCCTTTCGACGATTAGGATGACGACATGATGACACCCAGCGCGACTCGCGGTCAAGAGCCGGAAATAGGGCCCCTGGCGAAAATCGTCACGCGGTTCGCCCCCAGCCCCACCGGGGCGCTGCATCTGGGCCATGCTTATTCGGCGATCCGCGCGCATGATCTGGCGCGCGCCGGCGGCGGCGCGTTCGTGCTGCGGATTGAGGATATCGACGGCGGACGCAGCCGGGCCGAGCATGTTACCGCCATCATCGCTGATCTGGCGTGGCTCGGGCTGCAGTGGGATGGGCCGGTGACGTACCAATCGGCCAGGCTTGGCCGATATGACGATGCGCTTGATCGGTTGCGGGCGATGGACCTGCTCTACCCCTGTTTCTGTACCCGGGCCGATATCGCAGCCAGCCTTGGCGCGCCTCAGGCGGGCGACGACATCCAAGTTTATCCGGGAACGTGCCGCGCTTTGCCCGCTGCGGTTCGCGCGGAACGGGTGGCGGGAACACCGCACGCATGGCGGATCAATATGGCTCGGGCGGTGGCGCTTGCCGGGCCGCTTGAGTGGCATGATGCGGCTGCCGGGCGCGTTGTTGCCGATCCGCTGGCGCAGGGCGATGTGGTGCTGGCGCGCAAGGACGCCCCGGCGAGCTATCACCTCGCGGTAACGGTGGATGATGCAGCGCAAGGCGTAAGCGATGTGGTGCGCGGGGCTGATCTGTTTGCCGCAACCCATGTCCACCGGCTGTTGCAGGCGCTGCTCGGCCTGCCCACGCCGCGCTATCACCATCATGACCTGTTGGTGGACGCACAGGGCCGGCGGCTCGCCAAGCGAAACGGTGCGCTGTCGCTCGCACAGCTGCGGGCCGCGGGGCAGGACGGTGCCCGATTGGCCCAATTGCTGCGCAGCGGGGCGCTGCCCATTGGCATTGCCACAATCCCATACTAGATAAGGCGCATGACAGTTTTCCTCGCCATTTTGCTGGTCGCCGCGATGATCGCGACCGTGGTTGCGCTGGTGCGCGGCATCATCAGTTTCCTGCAGGCGACCGAAGCCGATCTGAAAGGCACCGGGCCCAGCGTGGCGAGCGCGAAATCGAACAAGATGATGCAGCAGCGCATTTTCTTTCAGGCACTGGCCATCCTGATCGTCGTCGCGATCCTGTTCGTCACTGGCCGCACCTGATCGTGTCGGGCACCCGCCCGTGGTAAAACGCCAGTGGTAAAGCTCAACCGCATCTATACGCGCACCGGCGACGACGGCACGACCGGGCTGGTCGATGGATCGCGCGTGGCCAAAACCGATCTGCGGTTGAACGCGATCGGCGATGTCGATGAAGCGAACAGCACGATTGGGGTCGCCATCGTTGCCGTGGCTGATGCTGCGATCGCGGCGGCGCTGACCCGGATTCAGAACGATCTGTTCGATCTGGGGGCCGATCTTGCCACGCCGGGTGATGATTTCACGCCCTCACCGATGGTGCTGCGCATCGTGCCCAGCCAGGTCGCGCGGCTGGAGGCGGAAATCGACGCGATGAATGCCGATCTGCACCCGCTTACCAGCTTCATCCTGCCGGGCGGCACCCCGGGTGCCGCGTCGCTCCACCTCGCCCGCGCCATTGTGCGCCGGGCAGAGCGCGCGGCCGTGGCGGCGGGGGCCAGTGTGCCGCTTAATCCGCAGGCGCTATCCTATCTCAACCGATTGTCGGATTTTCTGTTTGTTTGCGCGCGGTTGGTGAACAATTCGGCGGGTGGCGACGTTCTTTGGGTGCCCGGAGCATCGCGCTAGCCGTTGCCAAGTGGCCGGAGTGATGGGAACCTCAATGCGTACCGACCGCAACCGCCTTGCCGATCCCATCATGCTGTCGCAGCGTTATGCGGCCGTGCGCGCGCTGTCTGTGGAACTGGTCGCCCCGCTCTCCGATGCCGATGCCAGCGTGCAATCGATGGACGATGCGTCGCCCGCCAAATGGCACCTTGCGCATACCAGCTGGTTTTTCGAAACATTCGTCCTGCGCGATTTCGTGGCCGGGTATCAGCTGCATGATCCGGTTTTTCCGTTCCTGTTCAACAGCTATTACGAGGCGGAAGGGGCGCGTCACTCGCGTGCACGACGAGGGATGATCACCCGGCCCACCCTGGCGCAAGTGCTGGACTACCGGGCGGCAGTGGACGCAGCGCTGATCGCGGCGCTGCCACATCTGCCGGGGGCGGCGCTGGAGCTGGTGTCGCTGGGGTGCCACCATGAAGAACAGCATCAGGAATTGCTGATCACCGATATTCTGCACCTGTTCGCGCAGAACCCCAGCGAACCGGCGATCTGGCCCCCGCTGCGCAAGGTGCCGGTGGCAATGCCCGGGCCAATCAACTGGACCCGGGGTGCGACCGGCATCGTGGAGATCGGGCACGCAGGCGACGGCTTCGCCTTTGATGCCGAAGGGCCACGCCACGCCGCCTTGCTCAGCCCGCACGACATCGCCGATCGCACCGTGACCAATGGCGAATGGGCCGCGTTCATCGCCGATGGCGGCTATGCCGATCCGCGCCACTGGCTGGCGGATGGCTGGGCCTGGGTACAGGCGGAGGGCATCACGGCGCCACTGTACTGGGCGCAGGGCGATGGCGGCTGGACGCGTTTCGGGCTTGATGGCAGGCGCGCTATCGATCCTGCCGCGCCTGTCGCCCATGTCAGTTTTTACGAGGCGGATGCCTATGCCAGCTGGGCGGGCGCGCGGCTGCCCACCGAAGCCGAATGGGAGGCATTTGCACAACCGCAAGATCATGAAAGCGGCAATCAGCTCGATCGGGCAGGCCCGGTGGAACCACGGCCCTCGACCGGCGGCTTTGGGGTGTTTGGCGATGTGTGGGAATGGACCGGCAGCGCGTTTCGCCCCTATCCGGGGTTTCGCGCGGTCGAAGGGGCGGTCGGGGAATATAATGGCAAGTTCATGAGCGGGCAGTGCGTGCTCCGTGGCGGATCATGCGCCACGCCGCGGGGGCATGTGCGGGCCAGCTACCGCAATTTCTTTTACCCGCATCAGCGCTGGCAATTCACCGGCGTGCGGCTCGCCAGGGATGTGCAAGCGTGTTGAAAGCTGAAGTGCAAGATGGCGAAGCCAGCCTGGCGGATCCCGCGTTCCGGTCGGACGTGCTGAACGGTTTTGCCGCGCGCCCGCGTGCCATTCCGGCCCGTTGGTTCTATGATCGGCGTGGATCGGAGCTGTTCGAAGCGATTACCGATCTGCCCGAATATTACCCGACCCGGGTCGAATCCGGCATTTTGCGCGATGCCGGGCCAGCGGTGGCGGCGCGTGTGGGGGCGGGGCGCGCGGTGGTGGAATTCGGCTCCGGATCATCGGCAAAAACCCCGCTGCTGCTCGGCGCGATTTCGCCTGCGGCCTATGTGCCGATTGATATCTCGGGCGATTTCCTGCGCGAATCCTCCGCCATTTTGTCAGCGGCATTCCCGGGCTTGCCGGTTTACCCGATCGAGGCTGATTTCATGCGGCCGATCGCGCTACCGCCAGCAGTGGCCGATGCACCCAAGCTGGGCTTTTTCCCCGGATCGACGATCGGCAACATGATCCCGTCATCCGCCGTTGATCTGCTGCGCGCGATGCGGCTGTGGCTGGGCACGGGTGCGATGCTGCTGATCGGGATGGACCGGCTGAAGGATGCCGAGGTGCTGGTGAGCGCCTATGACGATGCCCAGGGCGTCACGGCGGCGTTCAACCTGAACCTGCTGGAACGCATCAACCGCGAACTGGCGGGCACGATTCCCGTGGATGCGTTTCGCCACCGCGCGATCTGGAATGACATGCGATCGCGCATCGAAATGCATCTGGAGGCACTCGCCGATATCGATTTCACGATTGAGGGCCGCGCGTTCGCGATGGCGGCCGGTGAGACGATCCACACCGAAAACAGCCACAAATACGGCCCCCGCGATGCCCGCATCCTGCTGCGTGCGGGCGGCTGGACCCCAGTCGCGGAATGGACCGATGCCGATGATCGGTTCGCGCTGATCCTGACTGAAGCACAGGCTCCGCGAACGGCGCCGTAGATTGAGGTTGGTTAGCGCAGGGGCGCAGAGCGGCAGCGTCTGAGCCACCCGGCGGCCAAATCGCAGGAGGCCCTTGGTAAGCTGCCGCCAGTTGGCGAACAGGACGGTACTCAAAGCGCACATCCTCCGCGTCCTCTGCGCCTCTGCGCGAACAAGCCTTCTTTTCCTTCGCATTTGCACCGCGCGGCGATATGCCCCGCAACAACCATGGGGAGCGATCATGAAGACTATCGGCGTTATCGGCGCAGGCCAGATGGGGGCGGGGATCGCTCAGGTGTCCGCGCAGGCGGGATACCGCGTGTTGCTGTCCGACGTTGATCTGGCGCGCGCGGAAGCGGGCAAGGCGGGGATCGCCAAGGCGCTTGACCGGCTCGTCAGCAAGGAAAAAATCACTGCCGATGCGCGCGACGCTGCTCTGGCGCTGATCGAGCCAGTGGCGGGTGTGGAAGCCTTTGCGCCGTGCGCCATCGTCATTGAGGCAGCCACCGAGCGGGAGGAAATCAAGCGCGCCATTTTCGCCAATGTCGGCAAGGTGATTGGCGCGGAGGCGATTCTGGCCAGCAACACCTCGTCCATCCCCATCACGCGTCTCGCGCAGGCGGCTCCCGATCCAGCCCGGTTCATGGGGGTGCATTTCTTCAATCCCGTGCCCGTCATGGGCCTGATCGAGCTGATCCGTGGGCTTGCCACCAGCGATGCCACGGTTGCTGCGGTGGAGGCGTTCGGCCAGTCGCTTGGCAAGCAGATCGTCCACGCCAATGATGCGCCGGGCTTCATCGTCAACCGCGTGCTGATGCCGATGATCAACGAGGCGATTTTTGCGCTGGGGGAGGGTGTGGCGACGATGCGCGATATCGATACCGCCTGCATGCTTGGCCTGAACCACCCGATGGGGCCGCTGACGCTGGCCGATTTTATCGGGCTCGATACCTGTCTTGAGATTATCCGCGTGCTGCATGACGGCACCGGCGATCCCAAATTCCGCCCCGCGCCCTTGCTCGTCAAATATGTCGAGGCGGGCTGGTATGGCCGCAAGGTAAAGCGCGGATTCTACGATTATACCGGCACAGAACCCCAACCCACGCGCTGAAGGGCCATTTGATGATGAAGCTGATTCTAGCGGGCCTCGCGCTGATCGCCACCGTTGTACCTGCCGCTGCCCAACAAGCCGCACCGGTCGCCCCACCCGTTCCCGGGCCACAGGCAGCGCTCCCGCCCGCTCCTGCGCCGCCATACGGCACGCCCATCACACTGGTGCAGGCGCAGCGCCTGATCGATCGTGCGCTGGCTGCTGCACGCGCACGTGGTTTCCGCATGGCGATTGCGGTGGTGGAACCCAGCGCCAGCCTGGTCGCCTTCGCGCGCCTGGATGACACCCAATATGGGTCGATCCTGGTCGCGCAGGAAAAAGCGGGCAGCGCCGCGCGGTTCCGCACCCCTACAGCGGTGATGGCCAAGGCGGTGCTGGACGGGCGCGTGACGACGCTGGCGCTGCCCGGCGCGCTGCCGATTGCGGGCGGTCGCCCGATCATTGTCGACGGCAAGATCATCGGCGCAATCGGCGTATCGGGTGCCAGCTCTGCCGAGGATGATGAGAACGCGACAGCGGCGCTGGCTGCGCTGAACTGATCTGCCCTGAGCTGATCTGTGCTCAACCGCGTTGAACGGGGCTTACCGGTGCCGACGGGTCGGCACCGGTCGCCGGTCAACCGCGCTTTGCCACGCTGGCTGCCTGGATGAACTGGAATACCTGGTGGTCAAAGCCTGGATCGGCCTGGCCCTCCCACTGGTCCATCTTGGCGTACATATCCCGGGCGCCTTCCATCATTGCAGGCGTGGCCATGCGGGCAAAAGGCTCCAGCAGCACATTCCATTCGGCAAGAAATGCCTGGGCCGCGTCGCTGGCTGGATCAAGCGGCAGCGCAGCCTTGATCTGGTCACCCAGCTCGGCCCATTTGGCGGAATAAGCTGCCTGATCAAATCCGGCATAGGCCTCTGCCATGTCGCCGCGTGTCGCCGCAAAATCAGCCCTGGCCTCGTCGCTCATGTACCGATCAGTCACTGCTTGCCATTTTTGGGTGTCGTCAGTCATCATCGTATCTCCAAATCGAATCAGCGAGCAAAAGGTCGCGGCATCGATCGGCTCGCCGCGATCGATTCGAGACAAAGTGGTCGCGAGCACCTCGCGAATGTCGCCAAGCGCCAGCACCTGCGCCTCGACCTGATCGAGCTTGATCGCCAGCAATTCGCGCAGATCAATCGGTCGGCGGTCGAACAGCGCCTTGATGTCCGCCAGGCTCAGCCCGGCGCGCTTCAAGGCGATCAACTGGTATAGCCGCTCAAGCTCACCCGATCCGTAACAGCGCCGCCCGGATGCCGTGCGCAGCGGCTTCACCAGCCCGCGCGCCTCGTAAAAACGCAGCGCGCGCGAGGTCAGGCCCGTGCGGCGGGCGACTTCGGTAATGTCGAGAATCAGCGTCATGACCGGGGTGTAACGCTTGACGCAACGTCAACTTCAAGCGGTATCTTGCCCCGCTGCGTTCACCCCGTCTGGCGCTTTGCACCCCGGTTGAGCACGACGCGCCACAGCGGGATCGTCATCAGCGATACCTGGGCGATGATCGGCAGCGGCGAAAAAAAGGCGACGATAACCGCAGTTGCTGCGCCAAGCGCCGTTGCGACGCCGCGCTGCCTGGTGGTGCGAATTGTTTCCGCCGAGACAGTGGCATCGACAACGGGTGGCGAGGTCGCCAGGCTGACCAACCAGACGTTGATCAACGACGTAAATAGCAGCCACAAACAATAGGCGACCACGGGCACGCGCGCGTTGCTGTATTCGCTGACAAAGGCGGTGAAAAACGGCATCGCCGCAATCGCAAACAGCATCATGATATTGGGAAACCGCAGGCGTTCATCCCAGTGCGCAGAGCAGCCAAATGCGCGGTGATGCCCGCCCCAGAACGCGCCGATCACAAAGAAACTGATGATAAAGCCGATAAAGTGCGGAATCATGCGCAGCAGGGCGATGATGAAGGATTGATCGTCGCTGCCACGTTCCAGGTGCGGAACTTTCAGTTCAATCACCAGAAGCGTGATTGCTATCGCAAACACCGCGTCGGAAAAAAAGATCAGCCGTTCCAACGCGTGTTCGGGCCCGTGCCGCGATGCGGCGGGAATGCCCGGATCATATGTTTCGCCCGCCACTTACTGCCCCCCTTTATCGTTTTCCCTAGCTGATCAACATTCCCGCCAACGCCGCGCTCATCAGGTTCGCCAGCGTGCCGGCCGCCAGCGCGCGGATGCCCAGTTTGGCGATCATCGGCCGCTGGTTTGGCGCCAGGCTGCCGGTGGCGGCGATCTGAATGGCGATCGACAGGAAATTGGCAAAACCGCACAGCGCAAACGTTACCACCGCCGTGGTGCGCGGGGACAGGTTCTTCATCTGGCCCAGATCGATGAATGCGACGAATTCGTTCAGCACCACCTTGGTGCCCACCAGGCTGCCCGCCGCCGCCGCCTCGCTCGCCGGAATATTCAGCAGCAGCATGAACGGCGACAGGATATAGCCCAAAATCCACTGGAAGGTCAGTTCCGGGTGCCCGAACAGCCCGCCGACCGCGCCGAGCAGCCCGTTGGCAAGCGCAACGAGCGACACGAACGCCAGCACCATCGCCGCCACCGCCACCGCAATCCGCACCCCCGTTTGCGCGCCATTGGCCGCTGCCATGATCACGTTTTCGGCACGCTCCACCTCCACCACGGGGTCAACCGGATCGGCGATCTGGATGTCCTGATCGTCGCTGGCAGGCAGCGGTGGCACATCGGGCATGATGATCTTTGCCATCAACAACCCGCCGGGTGCCGACATGAACGACGCGGCGAGCAGATAGGGCAGCGCCTGCGGGCCGAGCAGCGCGGCATAGGCGGCCAAGATGGTACCCGCCACGCCCGCCATCCCGACAGACATCACCGCGAACAGCTGCGGCGGCTTCAGCGCGGGCAGATAGGGGGCGATGACCAGCGGCGCTTCGCTTTGCCCGACAAAGATGTTGGCGGCCGCACACAGCGCCTCCACCCGGGACACGCCGACGATCTTCTCGATCGCGCCGCCGACATATTTGATGACAAACTGCATCACGCCCAGGTGATAAAGCACTGCCACCAGGGCGGCGAAAAAGATGATCACGGGCAGCGCGGAAAAGGCAAAGGCCGATCCGAAGGTCGGATCAGTCGCCAGCTTGCCAAAGATCAGCTGCGTCCCCGCCGCTGCATAGCCCAGCAGCGCGGAGACGCCCGTTGCCATGGTTTCGATCACGCGCTTGCCCGCGGGCACATACAGCACCAGCACCGCCATCGCGACCTGCAGGCCAAAGGCGGCGATCACCACGCGCGGGCGGATCAGCCGCTTGTTGTTCGACAGCAAAAACGCCGCAAACAGGATCACCGCGATCCCCGACAGGCCGATAAGCGTTTGGTTCATTGAAGGATCCCGCGCAAAAACACACACGCCGCCCCCCGGCTGCGCAAGCGGTCTAGCATACAGCGATGGCAGCATTGGGCTAGGGGTGGTTTGACGGGACGGTAAATGTCGCTAGCAAATGGCGCGATGAACCAGAATGATCTCCGCATCCCGCGCTCGCTGTTCGCACTCTCGATTTTTTATGGCGGCATGGTCTGCATTGCAGGCGTCCTGGGCAATAAGCAGGTGACGTTGGGGCCGCTCTCTGCACTGGGGCCGATGATCGGGCTGGGACCGCTGGCGATTGAGGCGGGGATTTTCGCGTTCCTGCTGCTGGTGGTGGTGTCGAGCGCAATTGCGGAACTGCACGGCGCGGTGATTGCCAACCGGCTGGTGCGGTTCGGCTTCGTGCCGTTGATCGCGTCGATTGTGCTGTCGGTGATCGTGCTGCTCATCCCCGCCGCGCCCGATATGGAACCGGCCCGGCGCGATGCCTTTGCGCTGATGATGGGGGCAACGCCGCGCATCTGGATTGGCGGGATCATCTCCTACGGCATTTCACAGACGCTGAACGTCTATGTCTTTGCGGCCATGAAAGGGCGTGAGGGGGGCGGCATGCTGTGGCTGCGGGCGGGCATTGCCAGCATCCTCAGCCAGATCGTCGATACATTGCTGTTCGTCAGCATCGCGTTTTTCGGCGTTTTCCCGATCTATGAACTGCTGATCGGGCAGATGGTGGTGAAGGTGGGGCTTTCCGCGCTGCTGGTGCCACCGCTGATTTATCTGGTAGTGGGCATCGGCCGGTGGCTGGATCGGGAGTGAAGCGGCCTTGAAGATGGCACCCGGTGTTCGCCGACCATCATCATTGAGCGATAAGGATCATGTATCCCGCACCCATTCGGAGACAACCCGGTTATCGCGCCACTGCACTTCCAAAATATAGACGTCCGCCAAGCTTGGACAGAGGTGCCAATGATCCGATGTCAGGTCACCGTCGTTTTCATCCTCCGGTTTGCCGAGCATCTCATAAAGTTCTCCGCGTGTCCTGCCGACGATCCCTACTCGATACCGAAGGTCGGCGATCATACCGCACCGCGTGTCGCCCTCGGCTGACTTCCAGCCCTTTGTGTTGAACATCCGGGGCGGGCTGGCGGTATATGGCCCCCCAGCGAACCAACCATAGAAAACCGTAAACGCAAGTGCCCCCAATCCGAATAGAAGGGCGCATCCCAAAACCTTGGATTGCTGGTTCGAATAGCTCATCGAGTTGCGAGAATGGCAGATTATTTCCCCGCTGCAATTGGGTAACGCCCCGGTGCCGTGTGTGCGAACCAGTTGGCATCTCCGCATGTCCCCAGCTTTCGCTATCGTGTCGGATTGGTTAGAGCGCTGTGCATGACCAACCCCGCCCCCAATCACGCGCCAGACCCGGCCATGCTCGCCAAGGCGGAAACGCTGACCGAGGCTTTGCCCTATCTCCAGCGTTATGCCGGCAAGACCTTTGTCGTGAAATATGGCGGGCACGCGATGGGTGACCCGGAGCTGCAGCGCGATTTTGCCGAAGATGTCGTGCTGCTGAAGGCGGTGGGCATCAACCCGGTCGTCGTCCATGGCGGCGGGCCGCAAATTGGCGCCATGCTGAAGAAACTGGGCGTCGAATCAAGCTTTATTGATGGCCTGCGCGTCACCGATGCGCAGACGGCACAGGTCGCCGAAATGGTGCTGTCCGGCGCGATCAACAAGGAAATTGTCGCGTGGATTGGCCAGGCCGGGGGCCGCGCGATCGGCATTTCGGGCAAGGATGGCGGCTTTGTGCGCGCCGTGAAGGTGGAACGCACCACGCGTGATCCGGACAGTAATATAGAGCGCGTGGTCGATCTGGGTTTTGTGGGGGAGCCCGAGGCGATCGATCGCAGCGTGATCGACACGATATCGTCAGCGGGGATGATCCCGGTGATCGCCCCGATCGGCATTGGCGCCGATGGCCAAACCTATAACATCAATGCCGATACGATGGCGGGGGCGATCGCAGCGGCGCTGGGCGCTTCCCGGCTGTTCCTGCTCACCGATGTGGCGGGCGTGCTCGACAAGGGCGGGCAGCTGCTCACCGATCTTGATCCGGCGGCGATTGCGGGCCTGCGCGCCGATGGAACGATCAGCGGCGGGATGATCCCCAAGCTGGAAACCTGCATTACGGCGGTGGAAGGCGGGGTGGATGCCGCGGTAATCATTGACGGGCGCGTGCCGCATGCGATGCTGCTGGAAATCTTTACCCAGGCAGGGGCAGGCACGCTCGTCCACCGCTAACCCCTTGCTCACGTGTTTTACTAGAGTATAACGCCTGTACAGGCCAATGGAGTGTCCCGATTGATCACCCTTATCCAGATTGCGACTGTCCTGCTCAACCTGGTCTGGTGGATCATCGTCGTCCAGATCATCCTGTCGCTGCTCATCGCGTTCAACGTGATCAACACTTATAATGATTTCGTCCGCTCGCTGCACCAGGGGCTCGAACGGCTGACCGAGCCGATGTACCGGCCCATTCGCCGCGTCCTGCCCGATTTCGGCCAGATCGATTTTTCACCTGCCGTCGTGCTGATCGCGCTGCAGCTGGTGCAGCTGGTGCTGGGCAATGTCGCCAATTCGATCGCGACTGGCGCACCGCTCTGATCGGGCGCCTCCACTAACGCCATAAATCACGCGCAAGTCCGCAAAGGGTGGCGCAGATCGCCCCGGCGCTTTATGGCCCGCCCGCATGAGCGCACACATCATCGACGGCAAAACCGCTGCAGCCGCATTGCGGGAGCGGATCGCGGTGCAGGTCGCCGCGCTGCGCGCCACGGGTGCGCGCGCGCCGGGGCTGGCCGTGGTACTGGTCGGCGATGATCCGGCATCGGCGGTTTATGTGCGCAACAAGCACAAGGCGACAATCGCGGCCGGCATGGCCAGTTTTGAATATCGCCTTCCCGCCGATACCGCGCAGGATGATCTGCTGGCACTGGTCGCCAGCCTGAACGCCGATTCTGCCGTGGACGGCATTTTGGTGCAGCTGCCCCTGCCGCCGCAGATTGATGCCGATGCGGTGCTGATGACGATTGATCCGGACAAGGATGTCGACGGCTTCCACCCCGTCAACGCCGGACGGCTGGCGACGGGACTGCCCGGGTTCGTGCCGTGCACGCCGCTGGGCTGCGTGATGCTGCTGAAGGATCGGCTCGGCGATCTCAGCGGGTTGGAGGCGGTGGTGGTTGGCCGCTCCAACATCGTTGGCAAGCCCGTGGCGCAATTGTTGATCGCTGAAAACTGCACCGTTACCGTAGCGCATTCCAAAACGCGTGACCTGGCCAGTGTTGTTCACCGCGCCGATATTGTCGTGGCGGCGGTTGGCCAGGCTGAAATGATCCGGCGTGAGTGGATCAAGCCCGGCGCGGTCGTGATTGATGTCGGCATCAACCGCACGGATGCAGGGCTGGTCGGCGATGTCGATTTCACCGGCGCTGCCAGCGTGGCGAGCGCCATCACGCCGGTGCCCGGCGGCGTCGGCCCGATGACAATCGCGTGCCTGCTCCGCAACACGCTGGTCTCCGCATACTGCCGCGCGGGCGTGACGCTGGCGACGGACGCGATATGATGGAGCTGTTCATCTCGTCGCTGATCACCTTTTTCGTGGTGATCGATCCGCCCGGCTGTGCGCCGATCTACGCCGGGCTGACGGTGGGCGTGCCCGCCGTGCATGCGCGCGCCATGGCGATCCGCGCGGTGCTGATCGCAGGCACTATTCTGGTGGTTTTCGCGCTGTTCGGGCAGGATATTTTGCGCGCGCTGGGCATCAGCCTGGATAGTTTTCGCATTGCAGGCGGGATCATGCTGTTCCTGATCGCGCTGGAAATGGTGTTCGAAAAACGCACCCAGCGCCGCGAGGATCGCGCACAGAAACTGATCGACACACCGGAGATTGAGGATGTCTCGGTCTTCCCCATGGCGATGCCGATGATCGCTGGCCCCGGCTCCATCGCCAGCATCATGCTGCTGATGTCAAAGGGCACGGGGGTGGAGCGGACCCTGGTCATCCTGGGCGCGCTGGGGGTTATCCTGGCGCTTACTTTGGTGGCGCTGATCCTCGCCGGGCCGCTGATGCGCTTCATGGGCGCGCGGATCGAAGCGGTGGTAACGCGGCTGCTCGGCGTGCTGCTGGCCGCGCTCGCCGCGCAATTCGTGATCGACGGGCTGCGCGCCAGTTTCTCCTGAGGACATGGGCTCGACCCGCTCAGCCCGAACGGAAAGGCGGCGGCGGAGGACGGTGATCCTTTACCGGATCCGCCACAGCTTCAGCGGGGATTTTGCCGGCAATGCCACCGGTTCCAGCCACGCGGGCGTTTCCCCCTTGGCCAGCCGAGCATAAAACCCGTTTTTGGCACGCACTGAATAGACCGTCGATTCCGCCATATTGGGGCAGATCAGCAGCAACGTCGCCCCGTGCCGCTTCGCAATCGCGCGGAACTGATCGGGGGAGCCTTTGAAAGCGTGCTGCACGTCCAGAATGGCATCGCCATTGCGGTGATACGGCCCGGCAACCGCCGAATGATGCGTCAGCGTGATCAGCCTTGGCCCCAGATCGACAAAGGTGAATATCGTCTGCGCGGGCAGCCGGTTCAGCACGCCCAGCACCGGGATGGTCGGGCACCACGCGCCAGCCCGGTTGACCGCCTTGTTGCGCACTGTCGGCTTGTCGGGCGCGACATATTTCACCGCAAAGCCAACGAACACGCCGGAAACGACGATGAACGCGCCCACCGTGCCAAACACCCGCACCAGGACGGATCGGTGGCCCAGGCACCAGGGAAATACGATCCAGCCCAGCGCGACCGCGCCCGGCACCGCCAGCAACTGGGCGGCGGCCCCGGCGCGCACCTGCCACAGCATCAGCCCGCCCGCCAGCAGCGTGAACAGCAGCACCGCCGCCCAGGGGACCAGCCGGTCGCTCCGCCGTGCCCGCCAAGTCGCGATCATCGCACCGATCAGCCCGATGACCGGCAGCGCTGCCACCGGCAGCGCGGTGCGCCAGGGATGTTCATAGATCGGCCTGGCCTCGCGCACATTGTTCAGCCAGTTGCGCGCCAGCTCGGGCGAGACTTGCTCCGGCCGCCCCAGGCACTGCGGAAACACCAGCGCAAAGGCGATGACGATGGCGATGCCCGCCACCGCCGCCAGCACCAGCCGAACGGCGCGCGCACCCGGGTTGACGCGCGCCAGGATGAACAGCAGCGTCCCCGCCTCGATCATCACACTCAGCCACACGGGCGTCAGCGCATCGCAGCGCAGCACGGCATTGGCGTTGGACGCGAACAGCACATAGCCAAGCGCGCTGCCCCCGGCGAGCGCCAGCCCGTACACGCTCAGCCGGTCACTTTCCGTCCGGTCCCACACCCAGCGCAGCGCCATGATCGCGCCGGCGCCTGCGGCATAGGGCAGCATTTCCAGCCCGATGCTCAGCGATACGGCGCTGGCGAGCCCCACGGTGATGCCCCCCCGGCGCTGGCGTGGATCGGCCAGCCCGGCCACGGTGATGCTCAGGCACGCGAGCTGCCAGCCGTGATGATCGATCCGTTCGGGCATGAACATCAGCATCGTCGTGGTGCACAGCATCAGGAAAATCAGCGCGAGCGGCCACGCCACCGGGCTCACCAGCCGCCGCACGGTGAACGCCAGCCCGGCCATCGTCACGGATAGCGGCAGCAGGGGCGCAATGCCGCAGGCCAGCTTTTCCGCCATCACCGTGCCGACAATTGGCTTGAGCAACAGGATCAGCGCGGCAATCGGCAGATCGACGATGCGGCTCCAGTGCATGTCGAAACCGGCAGGCGGGTTCAGCCGATATTGCCGCAGATCATACCAGCCCTGCCCGTTCAGCCACGCGCGGACCTGCATCAGGCGCATATTGTCATCGGTGTCGCTCAGCGACAGCCAGTAGATGCCGGGCCAGCGCTGCCAGACGAACCACATCGCGATCAGCGCCCACGCCACCAGCGTCAGGCTCAGCCAGTTTTTCTCCAGCTCGCGCGCATATGGCATCTGGCGGTTATTGATATCGGTCAAAGAAGCTTCCCTCGCCAGCCTCTGCGCTCTAGTGCGGCCCCCATAAAGGGCAAGCGGCACGTGAAAACTCTGCATCATCTGGGCAATGCATTCGGCGATCGGCTTGGCGTGCTGGTCGGCGGGCGCGACGTGGCGGACCAGCTGATGCGGTTTGCGGTGGCGGGCGGGCTGTCGACGATCATTTATTCGGCGGTCTATCTGCCGCTGACGGCAACGGTGTTTCCCGGATCACGGGCGGTATATGCGGTGCCCTTTGCGTTCGCTGTGGCCGTGACGGCGGGCTATTTTCTGCACAGCCGGTGGAGCTTCAAGGGGCATGGCAAGCGTGATCCCGGTGGCCTGCAGCAGCTGAAGTTCGTGGGCGTGCAGGCATCCGGCGTCGGGCTGAATGCGCTCATCACCTGGCTGGGAACAGCGGTGCTTGGCTATCCGGCATGGGTGCCGCTGCTGCCGGCGGTGCTGGTCGCGACGATCTTCACCTTCATCCTCAATCGCTGGCTGGTATTCGCATGATGGCCCACAGGCATGGATAGAATCGTTTACGACCGGATGGCGGCGCATGATTCCACCCATTGGTGGTACCGCGCCCGGCGCGAGATTCTGGCCGATTACCTGACGCGCGAAGCGGCGCTGCCGGGGGACGCGCGCATCCTGGAAATCGGCTGCGGCACCGGGCACAACCTGCCAATGCTGGCGCGGTTTGGCAGCGTCGAGGCGATCGAGATTGATCCCGTCGCGCGCGGCATCGCCAGCGAGCGGCTGGGCAAGCCGGTGAGTGCCGCCCCCCTGCCCGAACTGCCGGGCATTGAGCGCGGGGCCTATGATCTGATCGCGGTGCTCGATGTGGTCGAGCATATTGAGGATGATGTCGCCGCGCTGCAGGCGATGCGCGATTGCCTGAAGCCCGGCGGCAAGATTTTGATCACCGTGCCCGCGCACCAATGGATGTGGAGCGCGCATGATGTGGTGAATCATCACCACCGCCGCTATTCAAAGGCAACGCTGGGCCGCGCGATTGCGGCGGCGGGGCTGCGCCATAACGGCCTGCGCTATTTCAACTCGCTGCTGTTCCCGCTCGCGGCGGCGGCGCGCGTGGCCGGGCGGATGGCAGGGCGCGACGACAGCGACGATTCACCCCCGCCCAAGGCACTGAACACGCTGTTCGAGACGATTTTCGGGTGGGAACGCCATCTGGTTGGCCGCATGCCGCTGCCCCCCGGCGTGTCCATCATTACGCTGGCGTCACCGGCGGCTTAGCGCGGGGCTTGCGCTTGGCCGGTGCGGGCGGCACCGCCGTCAGGGGCACATCCTCAACCGCTTCCGCCCGGTAGCCAAGCGTCGCCTTGCCGCCAATCGGCCCGGCCACATCGGCAACCAGATACAATGGCCGCCGTTTCGATTCGACATAGAGCCGCCCCAGATATTCGCCGATCATCCCCAGCACGAACATCTGCACCGCGCCCAGCAGCACCACCACGAGCATCGTCGATGTCCAGCCCTGCACCGCGCTGCCGGTGAAAAAGCCGATCGCGATATAGACGAACAGCAGCAGCGAGGCCCCCGTCAGCGCCAGGCCGAAATGGCTGGCGAACCGCAGCGGGGCGGTGGAAAAGCCGGTCATCGCATCCAGCGCGAAGCGGATCATCTTGGCGAGCGGATATTTGGTCTCGCCCGCGTGCCGCTCTGCCCGGTCATACAGGAACGGCACCTGCCGAAAGCCAATCCACGCCACCATCCCGCGAATGAACCGCGCCTGTTCCGGCAGCGACAAAAACGCGTCGAGCGCACGCCTGCTCATCAGCCGGAAATCGCCGGTGTCGAGCGGGATCGGCGTATCCGTCACCCGGTCCAGCACGCGGTAAAACAGCGCGGCGGTCAGCTTCTTGAACACCGTTTCGCCCTCACGCTTGCGGCGCACGGCATAGACGACATCGGCACCCTCGGCGGCCATCGTTGCGCGCATGTCGCTCAGCAGTTCGGGCGGGTCTTGCAGATCGGCATCGATGATCATGATCTGCTGGCCGCAGCACAGATCAAGCCCCGCCGTCAGCGCCAGTTGGTGGCCATGGTTGCGCGACAGGTTGATGGCAACGAGGCGCGGGTCAGCCACCACCAGCCGCTGCATCACTGCCCAGCTATCGTCGCGCGATCCGTCGTTCACGAACACGATCTCGTAATCATCCCCCACCGCCGCCTGGGCAGCGGCAGAGACGCGGGCGTGGAGAATGTCGATGCACGCTGCTTCGTTATAGCAGGGGACGACGATGGAGAGGGCGGGACGATGCATCCCGCCCCTCTACAGCGTGTTGCGCCGATAGGGAATCGCCAAGCACGCCTCGACACGAACGGTTGAGGGCGGTGTCATCTCACCTCAAGCGAGCCGGGCCCTCGCGCGCGCCTCCACCAGCCGTTCCAGGATCGTCAGCGGTACCGCGCCGTCCCGCAGCACTTCATGAAATTCGCGCAGGTCAAACTTGTCGCCCAGGATGCGCCGGGCATTGTCACGCGCCCGCAGCCAGCTGATATGCCCCAGTTTATAGCTGCACGCCTGCCCGGCCTGCGTGCAATAACGCTCAATCTCGCGCTGCGAGCGGGGCCGCGCAAATCCCACGGTCTCGACGAAATAATCGGTCGCCTGCTCGCGTGTCTAGCGTTTGGCGTGGATGCCGGTATCCGCCACCAGCCGGGCGGCACGGAACAGGAAGCTTTGCAGATACCCCGCCCGCTCAATGGGGTTGGCATAGCCGCCCAGCTCGTCAGCGACCTGTTCGGCATAGAGCGCCCAGCCTTCGGAATAGGCGCTGAAGCCCGACAGGCGGCGCAGCAGCGGCGAATCGAGCTTCTGGACGATGCTCAGCTGCAGGTGATGGCCCGGCACGCCTTCATGATAGCTGAGCGAGGGCAGCGTATATTTCGGCCAGTCGCCCACGCTTTTCAGGTTGATGAAGTAAATCGCCGGGCGCTTCCCGTCGAGCGAGGCGCGGCGATAATAGCCGTTGGAGGCACCGTCCTGAATCTCCACCGGCACCGCGCGGATATCCAGCGGCTCGGCGGGCGGGTTCAGGAAAGCCTTGCCCAGCAGCGCCTGCATGGCGGCCACGCCCACGTTCAGCCCGGCGAGCAGTTCGGCACGCCCCGCCGCGGTATCGGGGTAAAGCTCGGCGGGCATCTCGTTCAGCGCGGTCAGGCGCGCGCCAACGCTGCCCTTGGTCAGCCCCTGCGCCTTCAGGATCGCATCCAGCTCGGCGCTGAGCGATGCGACCTGTTGCTGGCCGATCTTGTGAACTTCATCCGGCGTGAAATCGGTGGTGGTCGCGGCCTTCAGCGCATCGGCATAAATGGCATCGCCCTGCGGCAGCGCCCATAGCCCGGCCTCCTTGCGGCGGGGCAGCGATTCAACCAGCGCAATCTGCCGGTCGAGCGCGGGATAGACCTGCGCGTCGATGATCGCGGCGGCCTTTGCGCCCCAATCGCCCGCCAGCCCCGCCGCCTTGGCGCGCGTGACGAGCGAATTCACCATCGAGCTTGCCGCCGCCGGCTTGCCGCGCAGAGCCTTTAACTGGCCGATCGTCAGGTCCAGCGAGAAATCAGGCGCGACAAACCCGCGCGCCGCCTCGTCACGCTGCACCGCGCTATCCTGGTCCAGCACCGTGGCAAAGGCGGAAAGCCGGGCGCAATAGGCCTCTGCATCAGCGCTCGTCTGAATCGTGTGCGCCGAATTCAGAAAATCAGGGACGGAGAAATACGCGCCGCCCTGCTGGAAAATCCGGTAGGGGCGGATGGTGCTGCCAATCCCGAACTTGTCCGGGCCAACAATGCCGCTGCGCAGCGAATAGAGCACAACCTCGCGGTTCAGCTTGCCGGTATCAGACAGGGTGGCGGCATCCACTGCGTCCACCCGCGCAATCGCTTTTTTGGTGCGCGCAAGATCAGTCGCGCGAGCGGCGAGGGACCGATCACCCAGCTGCGATTTGGCGGCCGCACGCTTGCCATTGTCCAGGCCCAGCTGCGTCACGCTTTCGGGCGAATCATCCAGATTTTCCTGAAAAATCGCCTCCAGCAACGCATTCAGCGCCGCATCGCCCGCCCCCGGCGCTCCCTGCCCCGCCGCCTTCAACGCCGCCGGTGCAAGCGCCAGCGCGGTCACCGCGCCAGTTGACGATAAAAACTGGCGGCGATCCATGGCGATGTCCTTTGCGCGGGGTAGGGTTCGTTGCTGCCGCAACCTAGCCGTGTGCCGGGCGCTGGCAAGTACCCGCAGGCTAGGCCCGCTCTACCGCGCTGACGGCATCGGCGGCGCGCAGTGCGGCGATCACGCGGATCAGGTGGTGCAGGTCGTGCACCTCCACATCGATGGTATTGGTGTGATAGCCGGAATCGCGGTTATCCAGCCGCAGCCCCAGGATGTTGGCCTTGTGCGCGCCGATGATGCTGGCGACTACCCCCAGCGCGCCGGGTTCGTTCTTCAGCTGCACTGCGATTTGCGCAGTGGCGCCTTCGGTCTTGTCACCCCAGGCCAGATCGACCCAATCGGCATCATCGCCATCGATCAGCCTCTTGCAATCGATCGAATGCACTTCGATCGGCCGGTCAGGATGGCGAAGCCCGACGATCCGGTCCCCCGGCACGGGGTGGCAGCATTCGGCCAGGGTGAAGGCGATGCCGTGCTTCAGGCCGCGGATTGATATGGCGGCGGATTGCGGCGGCAAATCACGCAGCGCATCCTTGCCGGCAGAACCGGGCATCAGCGCCTCCATCACCTGCGCATCGGTAATGCGACGCTTGGCGATCGCCTCCATCAACGCGGCTTCATCGGCCAGCTTCAGGCGTTTCAATGCGGCGGTAATGGCATCGCCAGCGGGGGTTACCGGCAGGCGCTGGACAATCTCGTCATAAATCTTGCGGCCCAATGCCTGGCCTTCGCTGCGTTCCGTCTGGCGCAAATGGCGGCGGATCGCGGCGCGCGCCTTGCCGGTGATCGCAAAGTTCAGCCAGCCCAGCTGCGGCACCTGCGCCTTTGATCGCAGGATCTGCACCTGATCGCCATTTTCTATCCGGGTGCGCAGCGGCACGACCCGGCCGTTGATCTTCGCGCCCACCGCCTGGTCGCCCAGATCGGTGTGTAGCGCATAGCCGAAATCAATGGGTGTGGCGCCTTTTGGCAGCTGGATCAGCTCGCCGCGCGGGGTGAAGGCGAAGATGCGATCCTGGTACATCGCCATCCGGGTATGCTCCAGCAGCTCCTCCGGGCTTTCGGCCGTGTCGAGGATTTCGACCAGATCGGCGATCCAGCGCACCTGGTTGTCGGGCCGCACCTTGGCCTGTTTATACGCCCAGTGCGCGGCTAGCCCGTGTTCGGCCTCGGCATGCATTTCCTGGGTGCGAATCTGGATTTCGACGCGGGTATTCTCGGCATGCATCACGGACGAATGGAGCGAGCGATAGCCGTTGCGCTTGGGGGTGGAGATATAATCCTTGAACCGCCCCGGTACCATCGGCCAGCGCCGGTGGATCAGCCCCAGCGCGCTGTAACACTCCTCCACCGTGGGCACGATCAGCCGGAATGCCATGATGTCTGACAACTGCTCGAAGCTGATGTGCCGTTCGGCCATCTTCTTCCAGATGGAATAAGGGTGTTTTTCGCGGCCCGAAACATCGGCCTCCACCCCGCCGCGGGCCAGCAGCTGCTTGAAGCTGCCCGCGATCTTGTCGATCCGGTCGCCATCGCCTTCCTGCAGCTGCACCAGCCGCTTGCTGATCGAGCTGTACGCCTCGGGCTCCAGCTCACGAAAGGCGAGCGTCTGCATTTCCTTCATGAACTCGTACATGCCGATCCGCTCGGCCAGCGGGGCATAGATGTCCATCGTTTCGCGGGCGATGCGGCGGCGCTTGTCGGGGTTGGCGATGTAATGCAGCGTGCGCATGTTGTGCAGCCGGTCCGCCAGCTTCACCAGCAGGACGCGGATATCGTCTGACATGGCGAGCAGGAACTTGCGCAGATTTTCGGCGGCGCGCTCGTTTTCGGTCTGCGCCTCGATCTTGCTCAGCTTGGTGACGCCGTCCACCATCCGCGCGACATTGGGGCCAAACAGCCGCAGGATCTCCTCCGGCGTGGCAACCGTGTCTTCAATGGTGTCGTGCAGGATCGCGGTGGCGATCGTCTCGTCATCCAGGTGCAGGTCGGTCAGGATCCCCGCCACCTCGATCGGATGGCTGAAATAAGGGTCACCTGACGCCCGTTTCTGACTCCCATGCGCCTGCAGTGAAAACACATAAGCGCGGTTCAGCAACGCCTCATTGGCCTGGGGATCGTAGCTTAATACCCGATCGACGAGTTCATATTGCCGCAGCACGCGGGTAGGATGGCCCCGCGTGCTGCTGCTTTGCAACATTTACTTGTATTTAGTTGGCGCGCTCGTTGCACTTGGTCAGCGCCTCAGGCGCCAGCGGTGCACCGCCAACCGTGAAGGTGGTCAGCGTGCCGACGCGCTTGACGACCAGTTCGCACATGATCGCATCGCGCTGCGTTGACTTGGCGGCGCTGCACACGCCGTCAGTGCACTTCCACAGGGTGCCCTGGGTGATCACGCTCGCCTTGCTGGGAGCGGTGGCGGGGACTGCCATGTAATAGCCGCCCGTCTGGGCAAAGGCTGCCGAAGCGAACAGGATCGAGGTGACAAAGGTGGCGGCGGCAGCGGCAGCAGCGGCGAGATAGCGGGTCATGATGCACTCCATGATGCGTTAGCGGGGTCAACTGGATGGTCGGTAGGGGAGGAATTCAAGCCAACCGAATTAGGTTGCGAATCACTACCTAGTCGAATAGGTTGCCAGTTGCAACTGAAAACTTATATTTCGTTCGCATGACACATGAATTGCGCTAGGATCGCCGGGTTATGGACATGAAATTGCGAGAACCGTTGCGCGAACTTGCCGAATGCAGCCTGCCGGCCGCATTGGAGGCGATGGGAGAGCGCTGGTCTTTCCTGATTTTGCGCGCGGCATTCAATGGCCTGTACCATTTCGAGGAATTCCAGTCCGAACTGGGAATCGCCCGCAACATCCTGGCGAACCGATTGGCCCGGCTGGTCGAACACGGCATTTTGCAGCGCGAGCCGATGCCCGAGGATCGCCGCAAGATCGAATACCGCCTGACCGAGAAGGGCTATGCCCTGCTGCCGACCATGATCGCGCTGCGGCAATGGGGCGAGCGCTGGGAAACCGGCTTCCCCGCTTCGCCCGTGCTGGTCGACGAGCGTGACCGGCGGCCTATCGCTCAGGTGGAAGTGCGCGCATGGGACGGCCGCGTGCTCACCAAGGCCGATCTGATCTGGTCATTGCCGGAGCATGTCGCCCATGACGAACCGGAAGCGCGCGCCGCCGAATAACATCGGTTGTTTGCCCTTTT
This sequence comes from Sphingomonadales bacterium, assembly GCA_038319335.1. Classification (GTDB taxonomy): domain Bacteria; phylum Pseudomonadota; class Alphaproteobacteria; order Sphingomonadales; family Sphingomonadaceae; genus Sphingomonas. Next base: position 4,632 of record JBBQDD010000005.1, on the reverse strand, counting down.
AGCGGCACACGTCCAGCGCCGCTAATCCTGCGCCCCGTCAAGCTTCGCCTTCAGTGCGGCCAACCCGCTGAACGGCCGCACTTCATCTTCGCGCAGCACGCCAGCCGCGCGCAGCGTCGCTTCGGCATTGGCGCTGCGCGGGAACGGATCGAGCGCGAGCGCCATCGTTTCCGCCGCCGCCTCTCCCAGATCAATCTCGCCGCCGGCATAAGCGATGATGTCGAGCGTGTCGGCGGTGAGCTCGATATCGTCGCCGACATCGCCCGTGTCCGCGACAAAACGCAGCGCGACCGGCTCGTCGATGCTGGCGGGGACGGGCTCTGCTGTAACGACGCAGCGCTGGGTGACCTGCGCCCTGACACGGCCATGCGCGACAATGCCGCCAGGATCGCGGTGCAGCGTGAATTCGGCGTTGAGCTCTGCCACGCCCAGCAGCGCGAAGCGGGTCGCGAGTGCCGCACATTCCCCGGCATCGGCGGTGATGACGATGGTGCGCGCGCCCTCGCCGATCATGTCGATGCGTTCAGGCCGGGGAAATTCAGGCCGGGGAGATTCAGGCCAGGGAATTTCAGGCGCGGTCATTCCAGCCGCCCGGCCAGGATGTCGACAATGTCCAGCGCCGCCAGCCGGTCACGCAGCATCAGCAGCTGCGTGGTGCTGTGCGCCATGGCCGCCTCGCCAGGATCGGCACCCCGGTACAGGTTGCGCTTGATGGCCGCGGCCAGATCGCTCGCATCCGGATCGTGCGCCGCCAAACCGTCGCGATACGCCCCCAGCCGACCGCCAAGCATGCTCATCATCTGGCCGACATATTTGCCGATGCCAACATCGCCGACACCGTTCTGGCGCAGCTGGCCATCCATATCGGTGATGAACTGCTCGGTCAGCCTTGCGCTCGGCTCGGCAGCCTGCGGATCGCCCTCAAGCCGCAGCAGGACGAATGCGAGCACCGCGGCGATCATGTCGAACCGGCCGTCCATGGTATCGGGCACGGCCCCTTCGATATACCAGTGCGGCGCACGCCCGGTCGCGATGATCGCGTCATAAAGCGGCGCGATGGCCGGGGGGAGCTTTGTCCCGAACAGCCTGTCAATCAATCCCATCTGCGTCCCATCTTCAATCACGCCCGATCATGCCCTGTTCACGCCGCGCCTTGTTTGCTGCCGTCCTCCGGCATATTGAGGCTCACCGGGCGCGATGCAATGCGTAACGCATCGCGGCCACGGCATGATTTGTGTATCAGCGTACCCGTCTGGGAGAGTCGAATGAAGCTATTGTCCACCCGCATGGGAATGTTGCTGCTGATTGCCATGGGCGGCACGGCGCTGTCGGGCTGTGCCCGGCTTAACGGCCACCAGGGCTATGTGGTCGATGCCGACCTGGTCAATTCGGTGCAGCCCGGGGTCGATAACCGCACGTCGGTTGCCCAGGTGCTTGGTAAGCCCACCTTCACCAGCACGTTTGACCAGCGTGAATGGTATTACGTGTCCCGCAACACGCGATTTTACGCTTATAACAATCCCAAGGCCCGCGAACAGACCGTGCTGAGAGTGCGGTTTGATGACAAGGGCGTGGTAACCGCCGTCGATCGCACCGGGATTGAACAGGTCGCATCAGTAAACCCTTACGGCAAGACAACGCCGACCCTGGGGCGCACGCGCACCTTTTTCCAGGATCTGTTCGGCAATATCGGGTCGGTCGGATCGGGCCAGGCACCGGGCGGCCAAGGCCAGAATGGCCCGCGCGACCAGCCATGAAGCCGCAGCCAACCCTTTCGCTTTGCTGACAATCGCGTTCGAAGTTCGTTCAGCGCGACTCGGGCAAATCCATTTTCAGACGGCACCCAATGTTGATTTGGGCGTTATGTCTGGCACGTAGAATGGAGATGCACGATGCGAAAATTGATCATCATGAGTTTGATGGCAGCGACCACGATGCTGCCCGTCGCTGCCAGCGCACAGTCGCAGGCCGAAGTGCGGCAGTCGCGGCAGGACTTGCGTGAGGAACAGCGCGATCTGAACCGCGCTTACCGTCAGGGCGATCCGCGGGACATCCGCCGGGAACAGCGCGATGTGCGCGAAGCCCGCCAGGAACTGCGCGAGGACCGCTTTGATCGCAACCGCGCCTGGGGTCGCAACGACTGGCGCAGCTATCGCAACGACAATCGCGGGCTATATGCCCGTGGCGGCTGGCGGGCTCCGTTCCGCTATACCAGCTTCCGCGTTGGTGGCCGAATTGCGCCTGCCTATTTCGGATCGCAGTATTTCATCGCCGATCCGTGGCGCTATCGCCTGCCGCCAGCCCGTGGCTATACCCGGTGGGTGCGCCACTATAACGACGTGCTGTTGATCGACACGCGTCGGGGGATCGTCCTCGACGTCAATCGCGGCTTTTTCGACTAAAACCGCGACAATATGAGCAGCAAATGGCCGGTTCGGGTGAAAGCCCGGACCGGCTTTTTCATCGGGAGCAGGTCAGAAGGCGTCAGCGCACCGTGAACATCACCTGATCGACCACCTTGCCGCCCAGATCGATGAGCCGCAGCCGGTGCCGCCCGGGCGCGGCTAGCACCAGCGGCTTGGCATCGGCGGCACCCAGATCGCGCGCATCAAGCTCGATCCGGTGGCTGGCGGCAGCGCCCGAAACGCCAATCGCCAGTCGCTGGCGGTCAATGGGAATATCGGGATCAAGCGCATAGACGCTGCCCGATACCGGATTGGTGATGCGCGGGCGACGGGCAGTATCGGGCGCGCCGGCGATCCGGGTTTGCGCGGTGCCGGCCAGAAAATACTCGCGGCGCGGCTGCTCGATTGCATTGCCAAAGCTGATCTGGCGCGCCTCGATACCGCGCGGTGCGGGCAGCGGGTGGGCGGTTGCGCGGCTGTTGATAGCCAGCATCACGTCGCGCCACACCGGCGCGGCCCCGCTGGTGCCGGATACCGCACGCATCGGATCACCCTCCAGATTGCCCACCCACACGCCGACGGTGAAGCGATCCGTGTAGCCGATGCACCAATTGTCGCGCAGGCCCTTTGACGTGCCGGTCTTCACCGCGGCCCAGAAGGGCAGGCGAAGCGCACTGTCCAGCCCGAACGTGCCCGCGCGGGCATTGGGATCGGCCAGCATGTCGCTGACGATCCAGGCGGCGGCAGGCGTGGTGATGGCACGCGGTGCCGGCAGCTTTTCCCCCGCCGTCAATCGCAATGGCGACCAGCGCCCCCCGCGCGCCAGCGAGCGGAAGGCGGCAACCTGTTCCAGCAACGTCACTTCGGCCGATCCAAGCGCGAGCGAGAAGCCGTAATATTGCCCATCCTCGGTCAGCCCGCTATAACCGGTATCCCATAGCCGGTCACGAAACGGCTCAACCCCCACCAGCAACAGGGTGCGCACGGCGGGCACGTTGAGCGACCCGGCCAGCGCGCTGCGGGCAGAGACCAGTCCCTTGAAATCACGATCATAATTTTGCGGTACATACAGCCCCGATGCTGTGTCGAGCTGGACAGGCGAATCATCCAGAATCGAAGCCGCCGTCAAATAACCGCGCTCGATTGCCTGGGCGTATAGAAAGGGTTTCAGCGTCGATCCTGCCTGGCGATAGCTCGCCGCTCCGTCCACCGCCGCCGCGGTCGATGCGCCGCCAACCCCGCCGACATAGGCGAGCACATCGCCGCTGGCATTATCTACCACCACCACCGCCCCGTCGCGCGCGCGGGCACCGCCCAGCCCGCGCAACTGGCGCACCAGTGCCGCAATCGCGATCCGCTGCGTCTGCGCGTCGATCGTCGTGGTGATTTTGGTGCCCGGCCTGGTGAGCAATCGCCCGGCCAGATGCGGGGCAAGGCCGGGATCAAGCGCCAGGCTGCGCGCCGGGCCAAGCATTGACCATGCCGCCCCGTCGAACCGCAAGCAATCCTGGCCCCCAGCCTGCGCCTTGGCCAGCGCACAGGCGCGGCGAGAGACCTGATCGGGGCGTGCCTGCGGATCGGGCAGCAGTGCTGCCAGCAGCAGCGCATCGTCGCGCGACAGCGCATCGGGCGTCTTGCCGAACAGGCCAAGCGCTGCAGCACCAATCCCCTGCGCCTCGCCGCGAAACCCGGCCAGGTTCAAATACGCCTCGAAAATCTGGTCCTTGCCCCAGCTGCGTTCCAGCGCCCAGGCCGCGCGCATCTGGCGGATCTTCTCGCGCCACCCCCGCGCGCCCGGCGCGGCGAGTTCGGTGCTCAGGAAACCGGCGACCTGCATGGAAAGCGTGCTGGCCCCGCGCCCGCGCCCGCCCTGCAACCGATCCCGCATGGCGCTGCCCAGCGCCAGAAAATCGACCCCGCCATGGCTGTAGAATCGCTTGTCTTCGGCCGCCAACAGGGTTTCGCGGGTCGCGGGGGACACTTTGTCGATCGGCGTCCAGGCCAGCCGCCGCGCGGCAAAGTTCACCCTGGCGCTATCGATCAGCACGCCATTTCTGTCATAAAGCCATGCTTCGGATGGCTGCCACTGCCGCCGCACCTGCGCGTAACCCGGCAGCGTTGGCGGTTGGGTCGCATAGTCGATCCCCACCCCTGCCAGTACCAGCAGGATCAGCCCGCCAATGGCATAATGCGCTGGCCGCAGCTGCCGCACCCACGCCACCACCGC
>JBBQDD010000004.1:0-27307 GCA_038319335.1 Sphingomonadales bacterium | reverse complement strand
TCAGCCCAATAGGGGGTCATCACCGCATGCGCCGATCCCGTCACCGGGTCTTCGGGGATGTCGTAATAAGGCGTGAACACCCGGCTGATCACGTCCGTCGTGTCGCCCGGTGCGGTGACGACGGCGACGAGCTTGCCCAGTGCCGCCAGCGCCCGCTGATCGGGCTTTAGCGCGCGGATTTGGGCCGCGTTATCAAGCACGATCAGCGCATAGCCGGTTTCATACCATAGGGTCGCCACCGCCGGGCCAGCGCCGATCGCGGCGACGATATCGGGCAAATCCGTGGGCGTGGCGCGCCAGGCGGGCAGCGCCATCCGGTAGCCATCACCGTCGCGTTCAACCGACAATATGCCAGCCTGCCGCGTGCGAAAGGTAACGCGCGAAAGGGCAGGATCGCGCGCCAGCAGATAATGGCCGCTCGCGATGGTGGCGTGGCCACACAACGCGACTTCGGCAGCGGGGGTGAACCAGCGCAGTTCATAATCGGCCGCACCGCTCGCATCCACCACCAGAAACGCGGTTTCGCTCAGGTTGTTCTCGCCAGCAATCGCCAGCAGCACATCATCGGCCAGCCACGCATCCAGCGGCATGATCGCCGCCGGATTGCCGGTAAAGGGCGCCCCTGCAAAGGCATCGATCTGGGTGATGGGCAGGCGCATGGCGGATGGGGCGTTCACGGTCGATCGTCCTTCAGCTTGGCGATTTCATCAGCCTCGACCAGATCATTGCCGGGGTGATCCACCTGCCCCTCCGGATCGATATGGATCAGCACTTCGGTGCCCGGAAATTCACGCGCCAGGCTGTGTTCGATCCGGTCGGTCACGTCATGCGCCTGGGCGATCGTCATCGCGGGGTCCATCCAGATGTGGAACTGGACGAAATCGGTCGCGCCGCTGGTGCGGGTGCGCAGATCGTGCAGCCCTTTCAGCTCCGGATGGCGGCAGGCGACCTCGACAAAGCGGCGGCGTTTTTCAGCCGGCCATTCCTTGTCCATCAGCTGATCGATCGCGCTGCTGGATGCGCGCCACGCCCCCCATAGCAGCCAGGCGGCAATGGCAATGCCGAACACCGGGTCTGCACCGCCCACGCCCAGATACTGGTCAAGCACCAATGCGACGATGACGGCCACGTTCAACAACACGTCCGACTGGTAATGGACATGATCCGCGCCGATCGCGACCGAGCCTGTCCTGGCGATCACAAAGCGCTGATAGCCGAGCAGCGCGACGGTGACCGCGATGGCGATTACCGATGCAGCAATGCCGATTTCTGCATCGGCGGTTACCTGCCGGGCCATCAGCCGATCGAGCGCACGGCCAAAAATGGCGAATGCGGAAACCGCAATCACCGCGACCTGGAACAGCGCGACCAGCGATTCGGCTTTGCCGTGCCCGAACCGGTGATCGTGATCGGCGGGCTGCGCCGCCAGCCGAACGCCAAACAGCGTGACGAGCGATGCCACCAGATCAAGCCCGGTATCCGCCAGCGACCCCAGCATCGCCACCGATCCGGTATGCCAGGCGGCGTAGCCCTTGATCGCCATCAGCAGGGCAGCGGTGGAGACGCTGGCGATCGCCGCCCGGGTCGCCAGGCTGCTGTTCGCATGATGATGCGCGGCGCGGGCGTGGTGGTGGTTGTGCCCATCGCTCACGGGTACAGCATCCCCTCAGTCCAGCCGTCGGCGGTGCGGGTGAACAGCCGCCGTTCGTGCAGCCGGTGTTCGCGGTCTTGCCAGAACTCGATCACCAGCGGCGTCACGCGGTAGCCCGACCAGTGCGGCGGGCGCGGCACCGGGCCGCCATCGAACCGCGCCTGCATCTCTGCAAATCGCGCCTCAAAGGTTGCGCGGCTATCCAACGGGCGGGATTGATCGGACGCCCAGGCCCCCAGCTGCGAATCGCGGCCGCGAGTGGCGAAATAGGCATCGGCATCAGCCATGGCGACGGTGGTTACCGGCCCCTCGATCCGGATCTGGCGGCGCAGTGATTTCCAGTGGAACAGCAGCGCCGCGTTGGGATTGGCGGCAATATCTGCCGCCTTGCGACCTTCCTGGTTGGTGTAGAACACAAAACCATCGGGGCCATGGCCCTTCAGCAGCACCATGCGCAGCCCAAGCCGCCCTGCCGCATCGCTGGTGGCGAGCGCCATCGCGTTCGAATCGTTGATTTCTGCGGTGCGCGCCTCGGCATACCAGGCATCGAACATGTGGAGCGGATCAGTCGTCATGCACTTGCCATACTTGCTGACTGGCGGGCCGTCACCCCGGCAATAAGGCGCAGCCGGATCGGTCGTCTGGAACGCTTGGCGGTTGCGCGGCTGCACCGATTGTGGTGACGATGCCACCGGGCACATCCGGGGGTTATCAATGTTGGCATCAGCACACAGCGTCGCCGCCCTTTCCTGCCCGGCGCGGCGCAGCGGCGGGCCGGCGTGATGGCCAGCGTGTCCAATGAACTGATCGATCCTGCCACCCATGCCGCGCGCTGGATTGCCGATTATTGCCGCGATCTGCCGCCCGGCGACGTGATGTGCGGCGGTGATCCCGCCTGGGCGACGATGCTGGAGGAACTGGCAGGCGCAGTCGGCGACGATCTGGGCCATGCGCGCGAACGCGTGCAGCGCCAGGCTGAGGATATCGGCACCGGCTTTCGAATCATCGGCGAGAGCGAGGAACGGCCCTGGCCCGTATCGCCCGTGCCTTTGCTGATCGAAGAGGGCGAATGGGCGGGCATTGCAGAGGGCGTGGCGCAACGCGCGCTGCTGATGGAAATGGTGCTGGCCGACCTTTACGGAGCCGGTAACCTGACCGCGAGCGGATCGATTCCCGCCGCGCTCGTCAATGGCAGCCCGTTTTTCCTCCGCCCGCTGGTCGGGCTGGCGCCGCCGGGCGGGCATCACCTCCATTTCGTCGCGATGGACCTTGGCCGCAGCCCGGCGGGCGAATGGCGTGTGCTGGCTGATCATCTGCGCGCGCCCGCAGGTGCCGGCTATGCGCTGGAAAACCGGCTCGCCGTATCGCGCACGCTGGGCGGCTTGCAGGCGCGGCTGAACATCCAGCGCCACGCCCCGTTCTTCGCCGCCTTCCGCGCCGGGCTGGCGGCCGCGTGCAAGCGCACCGATCCGCGCATCGGCCTGCTGACGCCGGGGCGCTACAACCCCAGCTACACCGAACAAGCGCATCTGGCGCGCTATCTGGGCCTGTTACTCGTCGAAGGCGCCGATCTCGCCGTTCTAGAGGACAAGTTGTACATCCGCACAATAGCCGGCCTAAAACGCGTCGACGCCTTGTGGCGAAGGATCGACCCACGGCTGATCGATCCGCTGGCGTTTGATTCGCATTCGACGATCGGTGTTGCCGGGCTGATCGATGCGATGGTCGCGGGCAATGTGGTGGTGAGCAACGCGCCGGGTTCCGCCGTGCTCGAAAGCCCGGCGTTTGAGGCATTCATGCCCCGGCTGGCGCACGAATTGCTGGGCGAGCCGCTGAAAATGCCCAACATCGCCACCTGGTGGTGCGGGCAGGAAGCAGCACAAGCGCATGTTGCCGCCCATCTCGACACGCTGTTGATCGCGTCTGCCTTTTCTGCCGCGCCGCTGGGTCTGCCAGAGGGAGGGCCGGTGATGGCGGGCGATCTGCCGCCAGCCCAACGCGCCGCGCTGATCGCCGATATGGAACGCCGCCCGCAGGATTATGTCGCGCAGGAAAATGTCCGCCTGTCGACCATGCCCGTGGTGGCGGAGGACCGGCTGGTGCCACGCCCCTTTGCGCTGCGAGTATTTGCCGCGCGCGGGGCGGATGGCAGCTGGACGGTGATGCCCGGCGGCTTTGCACGGATCGGCGAGCATCCTGATATGCGCGCATCGGTGATGGGTGAGGGCAACTGGTCTGCCGATGTTGCGATCTACGGCGGTGCCCCGGTGCCCCAGGTATCGCTGCTGCCCGACGACAGTTCGGTTAAAATCCGTCGCAACCCGGGCACCCTGCCCAGCCGCGTTGCCGATAATTTTTTCTGGCTGGGGCGCTATCTGGAACGTGGCGAGGCGTTGCTGTCGATCATCCGGGTCATGCTGGGCAATTCGATTACCGCTGATGCAGGCGCCGCGCTGGCACCGGAAACGATCGCGCGGCTGGTGGGGATGATCGTGGAGGATGGCGCGGCCCCGCGCCCGCCCAGCCTGCGCCGCACCGACCTGATCACGCTGGCCCGCACTGCGATGGAGGCAGGCGACGGTGGCTGGAACAGCGTGCGTGCCATCAACCGTACCGCCCGCGCGATCGGTGCCGGATCGCGCGACCGATTGTCGGCAGATATGACCCGCCTGCTGGATGCGCCCGCCCCCAATGGCGGCGCGCTGCTTGACCGGGCGGGGTCGCTCCAACGCCGCTATGCCGCGCTGGCCGGGCTGTCGACCGAGCATATGGGGCGTACCGATGCGTGGCGATTCCATGATCTCGGCCGCCGGATCGAGCGGGCTGGCGCGGTTGCGCGTGCAGTGCGGGTATTTGGCTGTGCCAAGGCCACCGCTGATGATCTGTCTACACTGCTTGATGTGGCCGATAGCCAGATCAGTTATCGCCAGCGCTACATGGGCGCGCTGGCGGCGGCGCCCGTGGTGGATCTGGTGGTGCTTGATCCCGGCAACCCGCGCGCGATTGCCTATCAGGTCGCGGTGATCAGCCAGCATCTGCGCGACCTGCCGGTGCTGGCCGATGACGGCATGGCCGAACCGCATCAGGTGGAGGCGACCGCGCTTGCCGCGCTGGTTTCCACCGCCACCGCCGCGAGCATCGACGATGCCCTGCTGTGCGAGATCGAACGCCGCCTGCGCCAGCTTTCGGAAGCGGTGGCGCGGCGTTATTTTCTGCAAGGCGGGGAACCGCTGCGCGCGGGCGGCCTTACGCTTGCATGATCTACACGATCCGCCACGTCACCCGCTTTGATTACGGCCTGCAGGTGCGCTTTGCCCGCTGCAACCTGCGGCTGAAGCCGATCATCTGGTCTGGCCAGACGCTTGACGATTATCAGCTGACGATCAGCCCGGCCGGGCGGATTTCCGCCGTGCGGGCAGAGGCTGGCCTGGCCAATGTCGTCCGCCTGACGGTGGAAGAGCCGGTGCGCTATCTGACGATCGACAGCGTGTCGCGCGTGACGGTGGACCGGCTGATCCCGGTGCCAAGCACCGATGATCCCACGCTTGCCCAGGTCGCCCGCGCCGCCCGCGCCAGCCGGGACGGATCAGCGGCTGGACCCAGCGCCTATCTGTTCCCGTCACCGCTGATCCCGCTGGACCGCGACATTGCCGATTGGTGCGCGCAGGATCTGGCCCCGGATCGCCCCGTGCTGGAGGCAGCGATTGCGCTGGCGCGGCGAATCCAGCGCGATTTCGATTTCGATCCCGCCGCCACCCTGGTCGATACCCCCCCGCGTGAGGCATTCATGCACCGGCGCGGCGTGTGCCAGGATTTCGCCCAGATCATGATCACCGGGCTGCGTGCCGCCGGGCTGCCCGCCGCCTATGCATCAGGCTATATCCGCACCTTGCCGCCGCCAGGCATGGAGCGGCTGGTGGGGGCAGATGCAACCCATGCCTGGGTGCTGCTATGGTGCGGCGAGCGGATCGGCTGGGTGGGGGTTGATCCCACCAACGGCATCTGGATGGCGGGCGACCACATCATCATGGCGATTGGCCGCGATTATGCCGAAATCGCGCCGATCGACGGCATTGTGCTGGGATCAGGCGCGCAAAAACTCAATGTCAGCGTCGATGTCGCACCCGCCGAGCCGATGGTTTAGGCGGGCATGAATTTTCCACGGCCCGTTTGGGGGCCGGTTCGGTCCGGCGTCATCACCCAACAGCGCAAATTCCTGCGGCCAGCGTTTGCGCTTCCCCGCTGCATCCCCCAAATAGAGCGTATTAGTCTAATACACCGGGAACCAGATGGCCGATCCGTATCAATTGCTGGGTGTGCCGCGCGGCGCGAGCGAAGCCGATATCAAAAAGGCGTATCGCAAGCTCGCCAAGGAACTCCACCCCGATCGCAACAAGGATAATCCCAAGGCATCCGAGCGGTTTTCGCAGGTGACCAATGCCTATGACCTGCTGAACGACAAGGACAAGCGCGCCCGGTTTGATCGCGGCGAGATTGACGGGGATGGCAACCCGGCGTCGCCCTTTGGATTTAACCCGGGCCAAGCGGGGGGTGCCGGTGGTTTTCGGCCCGGCCCGGGCGGCGGCGCGCCTGATTTTGGCGCGGGCGACGCGGGCGATTTCGGCGATATCTTTGAAGGATTATTTGGCGGCAAGCGCGGCGGCGGCTTTTCCGGCGGTTTCGGGCGGCGGCCCAGCCCCAAGGGCGCCAATATCGCCTATAAGCTGGCGGTCCCCTTTGCCGATGCCGCCACGCTTGCTCCGCAGCGAATTACGCTGGGCGATGGCAAGACGATTGACCTGAAACTGCCCCCCGGCGTCGAAACCGGCACCCAGATGCGGCTGGCGGGCAAGGGGCAGCCCGGCCTCGGCGGCCCGGGCGATGCCATCGTCACGATTGAGATACAGCCGCACCGCAGCTTTGAACGCGTCGCCGATGACGTGCGGCTCGACCTGCCGATCAGCCTGGCAGAGGCGGTGCTGGGCGCATCGGTGAAGGTGCCCACGGTGGAGGGCGCAGTGATGCTGTCGGTGCCGCGCGGATCGACATCGGGCAAGGTGTTGCGCCTGAAAGGCCGGGGATTTCACAAAAAAAGCGGTGGCCCTAATGGTCCGCGGGGCGATCCGCTGGTTAAGGTGTGGGTTGAGCTGCACGTAGATGACGATGCACTGTTCGAATTTGTCAAGAACTGGCCCGAGTCGGATAATTAGAACACGCGCGGCAAGCTGGACGTCTGATCGAGCGTGCAGGAAATTTCGCCCGAATCGCCCGAGGAACGCAGGCTTCATCCGGGCCGGGCACCCCGGCTTGATCGCCGCTTCGCCTTTATGCGGCCGGGCAGCTATGTGCGCGAAGTGCTGAAACGGGTCGCGATCGGCGTTTTGAGCGATGGTTTCATCCATGCCGGCAACCTGGCCTATCTGTCGCTGCTGACGCTGTTTCCCTTTTTCATCGTGGCGGCGGCGATTGCCCGGCTGTTCGGGCGCACCGATGAAGGGCTGCACACCGTCAACGCCTTTCTGCGCACGCTGCCGCCCAGCGTCGCCGCCGTGCTGCAAACGCCGATCGCCGATGTGCTGGCGGCGCGATCCGGATCGTTATTGTGGTTCGGCGCGATCGTTGGCCTGTGGACCACGGCGAGCTTTATCGAAACGATCCGCGACATCCTGCGCCGCGCCTACGGCGTCAAATCGGGGCGCCCGTTCTGGCATTACCGGTTATGGTCGATGGGGTTGACGCTGGCGTCGCTGATCCTGGTGTTGATCGCGTTCAGCTTTCAGGTTGCGATGGTGGCGGTGGAACAGTTCATCCTGCGGGTGATGCCCTTTGCCACGGGTGCCGCCTCTGCCGTGTCGTTGTCGCGCATCGCGCCGGCGATCGCGCTGTTTGTGGCGCTCTATATGGTCTTTTATTCGCTCACCCCGCGCCAGTACCGCGACGGCAATTGCCCGAAATGGCCGGGTGCTGCCTTTACGGCGGGATGGTGGCTGCTGGTGACGGCGCTGTTGCCGGGCATATTGGCCAACCTGACCAGTTATGACCTTACTTATGGCAGCCTGGCGGGCGTCATGATCGCGCTGATCTTCTTCTTTCTGGTTGGATTGGGTCTTGTTGTCGGCGCGCAATTGAACGCGGCACTGGCGGAAGCGGATGATGAAGGCGTAAGGGACGCCAATATCGAGGGACAGGCGGAGGCGACGAGGGCGTGACTCAATTGATGCAGGGCAAGCGCGGGCTGATCATGGGGCTCGCCAATGATCGATCGCTGGCATGGGGAATTGCCAAGAAGCTGAGCGAGGCGGGGGCCGAACTGGCGTTCAGCTATCAGGGCGATGCGATGGAAAAGCGCGTGCGGCCATTGGCGGAACAGCTGGGCGTTGCGCGGCTGTTCAACTGCGATGTGGCTGACATGGCGGCACTCGACGCCACCTTTGCCGCGCTGGCGCAGGAATGGCCGACCATCGATTTCGTCGTTCACGCCATCGGCTTTTCGGACAAGAACGAACTGCGCGGCGGCTATGTCGATACCAGCCTCGACAATTTCCTGATGACGATGAACATCAGCGTCTATTCCTTCGTCGCCGTCGCCAAGCGCGCCGCCGCGATGATGCCGAACGGCGGATCACTACTGACGCTCAGCTATTACGGCGCGGAAAAAGTGATTCCGCATTATAATGTGATGGGGGTTGCCAAGGCGGCGCTGGAGACGAGCGTGCAATATCTGGCGGTGGACCTGGGGCGCGACAATATCCGCGTCAACGCAATTTCCGCCGGCCCCATCAAGACGCTGGCCGCCAGCGGCATCGGCGATTTCCGCCTGATCCTGAAGTGGAACGAGTATAATTCACCGCTGAAGCGCAACGTGACGATCGAGGATGTCGGCGGATCGGCCCTGTATCTGCTCAGCGACCTGGCCAGCGGCGTGACGGGCGAAACCCACCATGTCGACGCGGGCTATAACGTGATCGGCATGAAGGCGGAGGACGCGCCGGATATTACGCTGGTATGAGCAAGAGCGTTCTCGAAAAGCTCGGTTGCAAGCCCGGCATGACGGGATGGGTGGTTGCGCTGCCCGATGGGCTCCAACAGATCATCTCACTCCCGAAGCGGCGGAATGGTGAGGCAGAGCTGATCGTCGTTTTCGTCACATCCATCGCCGATGTTGCTGATCGACTGGCAGAAGTGATCCCCCATTATCGCCGCGGCGGTGGCCTGTGGTTCGCCTATCCCAAAAAAACGGGGACGATCAAAACCGACATTTCCCGGGACAATGGCTGGGCTGCGCTGGTCGCGCATGATCTGTTGCCGGTTACGCAGATTGCGATTGATGACACATGGTCGGCGCTGCGCTTTCGCTATCGGGATGAGATTGCGAAGCTGACGCGAAAAACCGATCTGCACGGGCAATAGGCCGCAGTACGCTGAGGGAAACGGGATGCCGGTCGTCTTTCGAGAACAGGGGTGGCGGTTCCATTTCTTCTCCCACGCAGGGTCTCCGCGAGAACCGGTGCACGTGCACGTGGCGCGCGCTGGCAAGGACGCCAAACTGTGGCTTTATCCTGAGGTTCGCATTGCCTATAACTCCGGCTTGTCTTCAGCAGAGCAAAGGCGGGTCATCGCCATCGCAGCAGCCCGACGCGACGAGATTGAAAGGGCATGGAATGAGCATTTTTCCTGAACCGACAGCGGTCGCGTTCGACGATGATTCTTTTTGGGTCACGCTGAGCGATGGGCGTGTCGTGGGCGTGCCCATCGCCTGGTATCCGCGATTGCTGAAAGGGACGTCTGAGCAGCGGCTTGATTTCTTCCTGTCGCCGAGCGGAATCCACTGGGATGGTCTTGATGAAGACATCTCTGTGCGCGGCATATTGGCGAGCCATATCGAATTTTCTCCGGAAACGCGCGACGCCGCGTGAGCCACAATAGCTTCGGCCATCTGTTCCGCTTTACCACCTGGGGTGAATCGCACGGCCCCGCCATCGGGGCGGTGGTGGATGGGTGCCCGCCCGGGCTGGCGCTGAGCGAGGCGGATATCCAGCCATTTCTAGACAAGCGGCGGCCGGGCACGTCGCGGTTCACCACACAGCGGCAGGAACCCGATGTGGTGCGCATTCTTTCCGGCGTGTTCGAAGGGCGCACGACGGGCACGCCGATTGCGCTGATGATCGACAATGTCGACCAAAGATCGAAAGATTATTCGGATGTCGCCATGGCGTACCGCCCCGGCCATGCCGATTATGCCTATGACGCCAAATACGGCTTTCGCGATTATCGCGGCGGCGGCAGGTCGTCCGCGCGGGAAACCGCCTCACGGGTCGCGGCGGGAGCGGTCGCGCGGCTGGTGATCCCCGAAGTGCGGATCACCGCCTGGGTGGAGGCGATTGGCGGCGACGCCATCGACCCCGCCAATTTCGACGCCGCCGAGATTGATCGCAATCCGTTTTTCTGTCCCGATCCCGTGGCGGCAGCGCGCTGGGAAAGACTGGTTGACGATGCGCGCAAGGCCGGATCGTCGCTAGGCGCCGTCATCGCGTGCGAGGCGGCGGGCGTACCCGCCGGATGGGGCACACCGCTCTACGCCAAGCTCGACGCCGATCTGGCCAGCGCGTGCATGAGCATCAACGCGGTAAAGGGCGTCGAGATTGGCGACGGCTTCGGCGCGGCCAATCTGCGCGGGGAGGACAATGCTGACGCGATGCGACCGGGGCGTCCTGGACAGGACGGCACCGAATTCCTCGCCAATCACGCAGGCGGCATCGCGGGCGGCATATCGACCGGCCAGCCGGTGCTGGTGCGCGTGGCGTTCAAACCCACCAGCTCAATCCTGACGCCTGTTGAAACTATCGACCGCGACGGCAACGCCACCGAAATCATGACCAAAGGCCGTCACGACCCCTGTGTCGGCATCCGCGGCGCGCCCGTGGTGGAAGCCATGGTCGCGCTGGTACTGGCGGACCACAAGCTGCGGCACCGGGGGCAGTGCGGGTGAGGCAAAAGCCCCTCAATCCATAAACGGATCGCGCACCAGGATCGTGTCGTCGCGCTCGGGGCTAGTCGATACCAGCGCCACCGGGCATTTGATCAATTCCTCGACCCGCTTGATATACTTGATCGCCGCCGCCGGCAGATCGGCCCAGCTCCGAGCACCCGCCGTTGATTCGTGCCAGCCGGGCAGCGTTTCGTACACCGGCTCAACGCCTGCCTGATCGGCATAATGCGCGGGGAAATAATCAAGCTCGGCCCCGTTCAGCCGGTATCCGGTGCAGATCTTCACCTCGTCGAACCCGTCGAGCACATCGATTTTCGTCAGCGCGATGCCGGTGATGCCGCCCACTGCGGCGGATTGCCGCACCAGCACCGCATCGAACCAGCCGCAGCGGCGCTTGCGGCCAGTGACGGTGCCGAATTCATGCCCGCGTTCGCCCAGCCGCTCGCCTGTGGCGTCCGCAAGCTCGGTGGGGAAAGGGCCGCTGCCCACCCGCGTCGTATAGGCCTTGGCAATGCCCAGCACGAAGCCCACCGCGCCCGGCCCAAGCCCCGATCCGCCCGCTGCCGTGCCCGCAATCGTGTTGGACGAGGTGACGAACGGGTAGGTGCCGTGATCTACATCGAGCAGCACGCCCTGCGCGCCTTCGAACAAGATGCGCTTGCCGGCGGCCCGCGCCTCCCCCAGCATCCGCCACACCGGCTGCACATAGGGCAGGACAAAGCCGGCAATCGCCCGCAGTTCCGCGATCAGCGCGGCGCGATCAATGGGGGGCTGGCCGAATCCGGCGCGCAGCGCATCATGATGCGCGGTCAGCCGGTCGAGCTGCGATCCCAATTCGTCCAGATGCGCCAGATCGCACACCCGGATCGCGCGCCTGCCTACCTTGTCCTCATAAGCAGGGCCAATGCCGCGCCGGGTGGTGCCAATCTTGCCGTCGCCGCTCGCATCTTCGCGCAAAGCATCAAGATCACGGTGAAACGGCAGGATCAGCGCGCAGTTATCAGCGATCATCAGCGTATCGGGCGTGATCGTCACCCCCTGTCCGCGCAGCTTTTCCACCTCGGCTTGCAGCGCCCAGGGATCAAGCACCACGCCGTTGCCGATCACGCTGGGCGTGCCGCGCACGATGCCTGATGGCAGCAGCGACAGTTTATACACCTTGTCGCCCACCACGAGCGTGTGCCCGGCATTATGCCCGCCCTGAAACCGCACGACGACATCGGCGCGTTCGGCGAGCCAGTCGACAATCTTGCCCTTGCCCTCATCACCCCATTGGGCACCGATTACTGCTACGTTGGCCAAGGCCGTTCCTGTGTTAATTTCGTGAAGTCGCAAGCCCTAATGGCGTCTCATGCGAGCGTCCATGACAAATTCGGGCCACACAATGGTGGTGTAACACGGTGTGGCTTTGCGATCGTCTCGGCGTTGGTTATCGAAGGCCGGCATTTCGCTCACTGGAGGTGTCTGATGCCAAAAGTGGTCGTTGCGGGAGCGGGAATTGCCGGGATTTCATCGGCCATCGCGCTGCGCCGCGCCGGTTGGGACGTCGCCATTTATGAGCAAGCCGAAGCATTCGCCCCGCTCGGTGCCGCGCTCAGCCTTTGGCCCAATGCCATGGCCGCGCTGGAGCGATTGGGAATGGCCGACAGCGTTGCGGCAGCGGGCGCGCCGTTGCGGGCGATGCTGCTGGCCGACTGGCGCGGCAAGCCGATTATCGCGCGCCGCGACATGGCCGAACGTGCGGTGATGATCACGCGGGCGCGGTTGCATGAAACGCTGATGGGGGCGCTTGATGATGTTGAGCTGGTGCTGAATGCCCCCATACAAGGCGTTCGGCAGGATCAGGCGGGCGTTTTCGTGTCGTTCACCAATGGCGAAGCCGTGGCTGCCGATCTGTTGATTGACGCAGGCGGCATCAGGTCACCGATTGCTGCGGCCCATACCGCGCCCGGCGCGTTTCGGGGCTATGGCGGGGTGCTGGCGCTGTCCGATGCGGTATCAGGCCCTGGCCTTGACGGGCTGGCAGCGGAATATTGGGGCTGGGGTGAACGCGTTGGCGTGTCCGAATTGCCCGATCATCGCCGATACTGGTTCTATATGGCCGATCAGGCACCAATGGCCCCCGCACCAGCGCATGCGCATATCGCCAGCCGGACGCACGGCTGGCCCGCCTCCGTCACCGCTGCGATTGCAGCGACGCCTGCCGATCGGCTGATCCCGGTGAGCATTCACGCCAAACCACCGCCAAAATGCCTCGGGCAGGGGCGGGTGATCAGCGTCGGGGATGCAGCGCATGCGATGGAGCCCAATCTCGGCCAAGGCGCGTGTCAGGCGATTGAGGATGCTGCCATGCTGGGCATGATTGCCAAGCATCTTCGCCCAGAGGATATCCTGCCCGCACTTGAAAAAGCCCGGCTTAAGCGCGTTCGGGCGATTGTGAATCGTGCCGCAGAGGGCAAGCACGGTGTCCACGGCCTATGGGTGAAGCAAGCGGCAATGCGCACGCTAATGCGCAATGTGCCGGCGTCGATTACTGAGCGGATTGTGCGATCGGCTCAGACCATGCCCACCTAGACCGGGCAGCGGAAACGATGAATCGTCATGCAGAACAACACGCGATGCTCTAAACCGCCTGCACGACTCTTCCCGCTAGCACATGCGTGCACAGCTGTGCCTCTGGCGTATCGCTGGCCTCCAGCGCGGCTACCGTTACCCACCCCTCGTCGCGCATCTTTACCGCCAGTGCCGGATCGGCACCCAGCGGCACGAACAGTCGGCGCCGCTCGGCCGGGGCCAGGCCGCTGTCGACGATGGCGTCGGCATAAAGCGAAAAGCCGATGGCGGGCTCTTCCACGCCGCCTTCGTGCAACACGGTATAGCTGCCGCCGCGCCCGATTTCACCGCGCAGGCCACCTGCGAAGATCGAAAAGCCGATCCAGCTTTGATATTCGAACCCGTGGCGCTCCGTTGGGTCAAGCGTCAGCGACACCTTGCCCTTCAGGCTATGGGCGATCGCCCATAGCCCGTCGAGCCGCGACGTGAGTGCCCCGCCCGCATCGAACGCACATAGCCGGTCATGCGCCGCCTCAAACGGTCCTGCCGCCGCGATCAACGGCAGATAGGCGGGCGCGAGCGCGGCGACCGCGCCGGCATCCTTGGCGTCGAGCCGGTCCTTCAGCGTCTCAATCTGATCAGCCGAGACCGGAAACGGCCCGGCTGCCAGAATATCGACCAAGTCGGGCAGGGTGAAATCAATCGAGATGTCCGCCACGCCCGCCGCCGTCAGCGCCTCCACCGCCAGGCTGGCGATTTCCTGCGCCGCTGCCACGCTATCCAGACCGATCAGCTCGCAGCCAATCTGCCGGGCCTCGCGCCGCGGATCGAGCTCGGACGCGCGCAGCTTCAGCACCGGGCCGGCATAGCTCAACCGCACCGGGCGCGGGTGATGCGCCATCCTGGTGGCTGCAATCCGCCCCACCTGCGCGGTAATATCAGGCCGGATCGCCAGTGTGCGTTGTGACACCGGATCGACATAGCGCACCGCATCAATGGTGCGTGACGCCTTTAGCCGCTGGGCGAGCCCTTCGAAAAACTCCACCACCGGCGGATCGACCCGTTCATAGCCACGCGCAAATGCCGCCCCCAGCACGCGCGCCTCCAGCCGTGCGGCGACATCGGCAAAGGGGGGCAGGCGATCGTGAAAGCCTTCGGGGAGGAGGGAGGTGGTGGTCATCAATAATCCTTCTCCCTCTCCCCATTGGGGAGAGGGTCGGGGAGAGGGGCAGCGTCGAGCGCCACCGCGATGGTCGATAGGACGCCTTCTAGATTTTCCATAACGTCGGCATTGTCGAACCGTATAACGCGGTATCCGCGCCGTTCCAGAAAAGCTGTGCGCCTTTCATCGTAACGTTCCGTCATCGCGTGTGTATCGCCATCAACCTCGATGATCAGTTTTCGTGATCGTGCCACGAAATCGGCGATATATGGATCGATCACGGTTTGATGCACGAACTTTACATACGCAAAACGCTTGGCGCGCAGGCTGTACCATAGCCGAGCCTCCGCTGGGGTCGGGTTGCTCCGCATCGCCTTTGCACGTGCCAACAACAGCTCATCCGTTTTCGGCACAGCCCCTCTCCCCGACCCTCTCCCCAGGGGGGAGAGGGAGAAATGTCTAAAACGCCAGTGCCATCACCGTCTTCACGCCGGGCAGCGCGCGGACATTGGCGATCAGCGCGGGGGTGACGGGTTCGTCGACCGACAACAGCACGATCGCCTCCCCGCCTGCAGTGCGGCGCCCGAGATGGAAGGTGCCGATATTGACGCCTGATTCGCCCAATGTCGTGCCCAGCCGCCCGATAAAGCCGGGCGCGTCTTCATTCACCACATACAGCATGTACCCGGCCAGATCGGCCTCCACCTTGATGCCGAACAGCTCGACCAGGCGCGGGGCGGCATCACCGAACAAAGTGCCCGCCACCGATTTGTCGCCCGCATCGGTTTTCACCGTCACGCGCACCAGCGTGTGGTAATCGCCCTCGCGGTCATGCCGGATTTCGCGCACGTCGATGCCGCGTTCCCGGGCGAGGAACGGTGCGTTGACCATGTTCACGATATCCGAATGCACCCGCATCATGCCGGCCAGCACCGCGCTGGTGATCGGCTTCTGGTTCAGCTGCGCTGCCGCCCCTTCAACCTCCACCGAAATGCCGGACAGGGCACCATGGGCGAGCTGACCAACCAGCGACCCGAGCTTTTCCGCCAGCGCCATATAGGGCTTCAGCTTAGGGGCTTCCTCTGCCGACAGGCTGGGCACGTTCAGCGCGTTGGTGATGCCGCCCGTCACCAGAAAATCGGCCATCTGTTCGGCAACCTGCAGCGCCACATTCACTTGGGCTTCCGTGGTCGATGCGCCCAGATGCGGGGTGGAGACGAAGCCCGGCGTGCCGAACAACGGCGACTCAGTCGCAGGTTCGGTTTGGAACACGTCGAGCGCGGCGCCCGCGATATGGCCCGAATCGAGCCCGGCCTTCAGCGCCGCTTCATCAATCAATCCGCCGCGCGCGCAATTGATGATGCGCACGCCCTTTTTGGTCTTGGCGAGATTTTCCGCCGACAGGATATTGCGGGTCTGATCCGTAAGCGGCGTGTGCAGCGTGATAAAATCGGCGCGGGCGAGCAGATCGTCGATCGTCACCTTTTCCACGCCCATTTCCAGCGCACGCTCTGGCGTCAGGAACGGATCATAGGCGATCACCTTCATCTTCAGGCCAAGCGCACGGTCCGCCACGATCGATCCGATATTGCCCGCACCGATCAGCCCCAGCGTTTTGCTGGTCAGCTCCACGCCCATGAAGCGGTTCTTTTCCCACTTGCCTGCCTGGGTGCTGGCGTCAGCTTCAGGCAGCTGGCGGGCGAGCGCGAACATCAGCGCGATGGCATGTTCAGCGGTGGTGATGCTGTTGCCGAACGGCGTGTTCATCACGACGACGCCCTTGGCCGATGCCGCCGGGATATCGACATTGTCGACGCCGATCCCGGCGCGGCCAATGACTTTCAGGTTGGTCGCGCGCTCCAGGATTGCCTTGGTCACTTTGGTCGAGCTGCGGATCGCGAGGCCATCATACTGGCCGATGATCGCCATCAGCTCTTCGGGCGTCTTGCCGGTGATTTCATCAACCTCCACCCCGCGGGCGCGGAAAATGGCGGCGGCATTGGAGTCCATTTTATCGGAGATGAGGACTTTAGGCATGGAATGGTTTTCCTTGTTGAGTCCGTCACCCCCGCGAAGGCGGGGGTCCAGCTTTCTTGGCAACGGTGGGAAAGAAGCTGGATCCCCGCCTGCGCGGGGATGACGGTGAATGAAGTTGGTTTGTCGGGAGAGCGTTCAGCCCGCCTTGGCCACCGCATAGGCCCAGTCGAGCCACGGCCCGAGCGCCACGATATCGGCAGTGTCGACAGTCGCGCCGCACCAGATGCGCAGGCCGGGAGGCGCATCGCGGTAACCCGCCACGTCGAACGCCGCGCCTTCCTTTTCCAGCGCACCAGCCATTTTCTTGATGAATGCCTCGTCCGATCCGGCCACCGTCAGGCAGACGCTGGTTTTTGATCGGGTCGCGGGATCAACCGCCAGATGCCCCAGCCAGTCGCGTTCCGCCACGATCGCATCAAGCGCGGCGGCATTGGCATCGGACCGGGCCATCAGCCCGGAAAGGCCACCCAGTGTTTCGGCCCATTCCAGCGCGAAAATCACGTCTTCCACCGCCAGCATCGACGGCGTGTTGATCGTCTCGCCCTTGAAAACGCCCCCCGCCAGCGCGCCTTTCGAGACGAGCCGGAAGATCTTGGGCAGCGGCCATGCCGGGGTGTAGCTCGTCAGCCGTTCGACGGCGCGGGGGCCCAGAATCAGGATGCCGTGCGCGCCCTCGCCACCCAGCACTTTTTGCCAGGAGAAGGTGGTGACATCCAGCTTGTCCCACGGCATGTCATAGGCAAACACCGCGCTGGTCGCGTCGGCAAAGGTCAGCCCTTCGCGCGTATCGCTGATCCAGTCACCATTGGGCACGCGTACGCCGCTGGTGGTGCCGTTCCAAGTGAACAGCACGTCATGCGACTGGTCTATCGTCGAAAGATCGGGCAGTTGGCCATAATCGGCCTGCAGCACGGTCGGGTTGAGCTTCAGCTGCTTTACCGCATCGGTAACCCAGCCCTCGCCAAAGCTTTCCCAGGCCACCGCCGTTACGAGGCGTGCGCCCAGCATCGTCCACATCGCCATTTCATAGGCGCCGGTATCGGATGCCGGCACGATGCCGATCCGGTGGGTATCGGGCACACCCAGAATCTTGCGGGTCAGGTCGATCGCGTGCTGCAACCGCGCCTTGCCGATCTTGGAGCGGTGCGAGCGGCCGAGCGACTCGGTCGCCAGCTTTGCCGCATCCCAGCCCGGAGGCTTGGCGCAGGGGCCCGATGAAAAAAACGGGCGCGCAGGTTTTGTGGTGGGTTTTTGGGGGGCGGACGCAGTGGTGGCGTCGGCGGTAACAAGATCAGTCATGTATTCTCTCCTCACAGAGAGCAGCGCGGCGTTGGGACCGCGTGGCCCGTGGACCGCCCTAGCGATGCCGGGTCGCCTGTCAAGCGCGGTGTGGGGTGATCGCCGCCAATCAGGGATTTGCCACTGGCGACAGTTGCGGTAGGGCGAATCAATGAACGATCCAAAAGTACCCGACCGCGTCTTTGCCCCAGCAGCCGAAGACGCTGAAACCGCCAAGGCGCAGATTTCCACCCCGCAGACTGAGGATCCCGCCTATAAGCTGGCCTTTCAGGACATGGATTTCCTGCTGCGCGAAGACCTGCGCCCGGTTCGGTTCCAGCTTGAGCTGCTGAAGCCTGAACTGGTCTTTCAGGAAGCCAATATCGGTTCGACCTTCGTCTTTTACGGTTCAGCACGCATTCCAGAGCCGGCCAAGGCGCAGGCATTGCTTGATCGCGCCGACACCGACGAAGCGCGCGCGGTGGCGCAAAGCCTGGTCGCCAAATCGCATTATTACGATGTTGCCCGCGACCTGGCCCGGCTGGTGAGCGAATGCCCGCGCGATGAAAACGGCAAGCGGCAATTCGTGGTGTGCTCTGGCGGGGGCCCATCGATCATGGAGGCGGCGAACCGCGGTGCCGCCGATATGGGGGCCGAATCGATCGGCCTGAACATCGTGCTGCCGCATGAACAGGCGCCCAACCCCTATGTGACGCCGGGCCTGAGCCTGCAGTTCCATTATTTCGCGCTGCGCAAGATGCATTTCCTGCTCCACGCCCGCGCGCTGGCCGCGTTTCCCGGCGGTTTCGGGACGTTTGACGAGCTTTTTGAGCTGTTGACGCTGATCCAGACGGGCAAGATCAAGCCCATCCCCGTGCTGTTGTTCGGCCGCGCCTTCTGGAACCGCGTGGTCAATTTCGAGGCGCTGGTCGAAGAGGGCGTCGTTTCCGCGCGCGACCTGAACATTTTCACCTTCGTCGAAACCGCGCAGGAGGCGTGGGACGTGGTGCGCGACTTTTACCGCGAGACGCCGGGCAGCTGAAGGGCCCGGCGCGCGGCCTTCAGCCGTTACTTTGCGGCAGGCGTCGCTGCATTGTCCGCCGGTGCCGCCGTATTGCCAGCGGGCAGGGCGGGATCATCAGGCGTTGTCAGCGTGTTGGCAGCAGCAGCGGCGGGCACTGGGGGCAGCGGCAGGTTTGACCCTTGCGTGTTCAGCCACACGATCACATTGGCGCGGTCCTGCGGATTGGCCAGGCCGGCAAAGCTCATTTTGGTGCCCGATGCGAATTTGCGCGGATTGGTGATCCATTCGTTGAGGGTCGCAAAATCCCAGTTGCCGCCCTTGGCAGCCAGCACGTCGGAATAGGCAAAGCCGGCATGCTTGGCGATCGGCTTGCCGACGATGCCCCACAAATTGGGGCCAATGCCGTTGGCGCCACCATCAGCCGCATTGTGGCATGACGCGCATTTCTTGAACACTTCGGCACCCTTGGCGACATCGGCAGACGCCATCATTACTTCGATCGGCATATCAGGCACCGCTGGTCCGCCAGCGCTGGCTTCCACCGCGCCCTCAATCGGGTAGCCGGGTTTTTCGAGCGGTTCGGGTTTGAAAATCAGATTGCCGACCATGCCAAAACCCAGCGCGACAAACAGCGCGGCCAGAATCCAGCCTGCAATCGTATTGGTCCGAATATCCATCTGCGAAAAACGCCTCTTGTAAAACCTGGCTCCCTTTAGGTTCGCAAGTGCAGCACCGCAAGCGCGCTTGCCGATCAGCCTGCGCGTCGATAGGCGCGGCGGCATGGAAAATTTTGCCGCACCCGCCCGCCCGATCGTGGCGCGCATGGCCGCCGAGGCTGCCCAGGCCCCTGCCCGCGCGGTCGCCTTTCAGGGCGCACCGGGCGCAAATTCGCACGTTGCCGCGCTCCAGGCCTTCCCCGATGGGCTGCCGCTGCCCTGTTTCGATTTCGCCGATGCGATTGAGGCGGTGCAGGACGGACGCGCCGATTGCGCGATCATCCCCATCGAAAATTCGCTGCATGGCCGGGGGGCGGACATGCATTTCCTGCTGCCCGAATCGGGGCTGGTGATTACGGGCGAGCATTTTCTGCCGATCCGCCACGCGCTGATGGGCATTGGCCCGCGAGAAAAGGTGCGCGAGGCGATGAGCCACCCCCAGGCGCTGGGCCAGTGCCGCCACTGGCTGCGCGATCACGGTATCGCGCCGATCGCCTATCCCGACACGGCAGGCGCCGCCGCAATGGTGGCGGAACGGGCCGATCCGGCGGTGGCCGCGCTCGCGCCGCCCGGCGCCGCTGCGATCTATGGCCTGGAGCTGCTGGCAGAGGACATCGCCGATGCCGATCACAACACGACCCGATTTGTGGTGCTGGCGCGCGGTGGCAGGCCGGTGGAGGGCGACGGCCCGTTCATGACGACGCTGATCTTCGAGGTGAAGAACGTGCCGGCCGCGCTGTACAAGGCGCTGGGCGGCTTTGCGACCAATGGCGTCAACATGACCAAGCTGGAAAGCTATCAACGCGGCGGCAGTTTTTCAGCGACCGAATTCTATGCCGATATCGTCGGCAAGCCCGGTGATGTCGCGCTTGACCGGGCGCTGGAAGAACTGGGCTTTCATTCGAAATGGGTGCGGGTGCTGGGCACCTATCGCCAAGCGCGGGCGCGGGGATAGCCTAACCCGCTGCCCAGGCCGACAGCAAGGTATGCGCAATGGCATAGGGTGGGGGCGCGATGAAGGGCCCGGGTTCGCCCGCCAGCACCGCGCGCACCACTGCCCGCTCCACCCAAATTGCATCTTCCAGTTCATTTGTGTCGAGCGTGATGGCGTCATCGTCTGCATCGGCCACACAGGCCATCATCAGCGATGAGGGGAAGGGCCAGGGCTGGCTGGCGATGTAGCGGACATTGGAAACACGGATGCCCGCTTCTTCGAAAATCTCACGCGTTACCGCTTCTTCCATCGATTCGCCCGGTTCCAGAAAACCGGCAAGCGCCGAGTAACGCCCAGCAGGCCAGGCGGGCTGGCGGCCCAGCAGCGCGCGGCCAGCATGTTCGGCGATCATGATCACCACCGGATCCACGCGAGGGAAATGCTCTGCCCCGCAATTGCCGCACTGGCGCGCCCAGCCTGCGCGAAACATCGTCGTCGCGGTGCCGCAATTGGCGCAGAATTGATGGCGGCTATGCCAGTCGAGCAGGCTGCGCGCGGCAGCATAGGTGGCTGCTTCCCCCGGTGCGAACTGATCGAGCATCGCGAACAGCCGCATGGTCCGGCCGCCCGGTGCCCGCATGCCGGGGGTGAACGCGGTGAAGTGGGCGCGGTCACCGTCCAGCCCCAGCAGGATCAGTTCGGCATTGTCGGGCGCATCGGCCAGACTGCCCCAGCCCAGCATCCCCTCACCCGTCAGCACGGGTTCGAAATTGTCGAGCTTCAGCACCCGTGAGCGCCAGTCGCCGGTTACAGCGGCCAGCGCGTCCGCATCATGGCGCAGGCGATCAGCACGGTCGAGCAAGCCGCCTGTGAAACCGGGGGTCATGCCGCTTGCGCTTATTGTGCGAGATCGGTGTAGAGCGCCTTGGTGAAATCACGCCGCAGCGGCCATTTTTCGCCGGGCAGATAGTTCACCATCACCGTGGCGCGCAGCTTGCGCGCGGGATCGACCCAGGCGATCGTGCCTGCCGCCCCGCCCCAGCCATAAGTGCCCTTTGAGGGCCCGCCGGGGACATCGACCAGATATACCGAACCACCGGCGCCAAAGCCCTGCATCGGCCCCGATGCGCCACCGGTATTCGCCACTGCACCGCCATAAGTAACGCCCGCAGGCAGCAGGTTCGACATCGCGAGCGCCACCGTTGCCGGCTTCATCAACCGCGCACCGTCGAGCACACCGCCATTTTGCAGCATGTGCAGGAACCGATCATAATCATGCGCCGACATCACCAGCCCGGCCCCGCCATAAGGAAAGCTGGGCGGCGTGAGGAAAATGGAGGTGGCACCGGGATCAAGCGGCACTCGGTTGGCGCCGACCC
Source organism: Sphingomonadales bacterium (assembly GCA_038319335.1). Lineage (GTDB taxonomy): Bacteria > Pseudomonadota > Alphaproteobacteria > Sphingomonadales > Sphingomonadaceae > Sphingomonas. Next base: position 5,584 of record JBBQDD010000004.1, on the reverse strand, counting down.
AGGTATAGCCCGTCACCAGCCGCGCGGCATCCTTGCCCGGCACGGTGAAATAGCTCGAATTCATTTTCAGCGGCGTGAAGATGCGCTTTTGCACGTAGGTTTCGAACGGCATCCCGCTTGCCACCTCAATCACGCGGCCCAGCACGTCGAGCCCGATCGAATAGCTCCATTTCGTGCCGGGTTCGGCGATCAGCGGCAGTTTGCCAACGCGATCAGCGAATTCCGCCAGGCTTTTGGGGCGCACAAGCCGCAACTGCGCCTCCACCTGCGCATTGGCGCTGAAGGGGGTGATGCCCTGGCGCTCATATTCCTTCAGCAGCGGGCCGGTGGTGATAATGGTGTAGCCCAGCCCGGCGGTGTGCGTCATCAAATGGCGGATCGTGATGGGCGTGGTCGCGGGCCGCGTCGTCAAATCCTTGGCCGGGTTGACCAGCACGGTCATGTTCTTGAAGGAAGGAATGAAATCGGAAACGGGCTGATCGAGCTTCATCTTGCCCTGTTCGATCAGCATCATCGCGGCCATCGCCGTGATCGGCTTGGTCATCGAGTAAACACGCCACAGCGAGTTCTCGTCAGCCTTGGCCGCCCCTGCATCACTGGCGATGGTGCCTGCGGCGATCACCATGGGGGCGGCATCACCGCGCCCGACAGTGGCAACAACACCGGGCGTCTTGTCCGTGGCGGGATAGCTGTCGACCAGCGCCTTTGACTGGGTAAGCGGTGCGCTTTCCACCGCGACCGGGGTTGGCTGACGCTGCGCCTGCCCGGCCAGCGCCGTATCGGCGGTGATGGCAAGGCCTGCCGTCATGGCGAGCAATGCTGTGCCGAAAGCCAGGGTGCGGGTGGTTGACGCCATGCTCATCTCCATCATCATTCTTGTGCTAACCGCGCCGCCTTGGCGAACACGGTTGGCAGTCCAGCCGAATCAAGCGCATCAATCGCCCACCATTCGCCGCCTGCCGGGGCTTCATGCCCCTCACCGCGTCCGCTCGCAAGCGACAGTTCGAGGGTGAAATGGGTAAAGACATGGGCCACGCGCCCGGCAGCGACGCGCCAGTCGATTGCGGGCACGGGTGCGCCGGCCAATCCGGGCGGGGCATCGCTCCATGGGCCACTCGGGAACGCGCGCATCCCACCGAGCAAACCGCTGGCCGGACGGCGGACGAGCAGCACCTGCCCGTCGCGTTCCAACCAGAATATGGTGCCATAGCGGTGCGGCTTGGCTTTCCTGGCAAGCTGTACCGGATAGGCCGTTGGCGATCCGGTGGCGGCGGCACGGCAATGCGGGCGCAGCGGGCAGATGAGGCACTGGGTGGCGCGCGGCGCGCACAGGCTGGCGCCCAGATCCATCATGGCTTGCGCAAAATCCCCTGCCCGATCGTCTGGCGTAATCTGGTCAGTCGCGGCGCGAATCAGCGGTTTCGCGGCGGGCAGCGGCTCGCTGATTGCAAACAGCCGGGCGACGACGCGTTCGACATTGCCGTCCACCACCACCGCGCGCTTGCCAAATGCGATCGCCGCAATCGCCGCCGCTGTATAGTCGCCAATGCCGGGCAATGCGCGAAGCGCCGCCTGATCCGATGGAAACACCCCGCCATGATCACGCACCACCGCCCGCGCACAGGCCAGCAGATTGCGCGCGCGAGCATAATAGCCAAGCCCCGCCCATGCCGCCATCAGATCGGCATCGGCCGCCGCCGCCATCGCCTGCACCGTTGGCCAGCGCGTGACAAAATCGGCAAAGCGCGGCCGCACCGTTGCCACCGTCGTTTGCTGCAGCATGATTTCAGACAGCCAGACCCGGTAGGGATCAGCGCGCTCGCCCGGGCGGCTGCGCCAGGGCAAGTCGCGGGCATGGCCATCATACCAGCCGAGCAGGGCCGGGGCGATGCTTTCGTGATAGGAGAGCTTGGCGTCCACGCTGTCGCTATGGCATGGGAGCAAAGATGAGCAACAGCCACGTTCGTGATCCCCAATCCGCCGCACCGGCAAAGCCTCGGGCCAAAAAGGCCAAGGCTGCGACGGAGACGCGGCCAGCCCCGAACCGGGGTGGCCCGGCGCGGGCAGTGGCTGATCTGCTGCCCGATGTCAGCGGGGCGGCGTTTCGCCGATTCGGCTTTGTGCAAAGTGCGGTTGTCAGCCGCTGGGCCGAAATCGTCGGGCCGCGCTATGCAGCGGTGTCCGCGCCCGAATCGATCCGGTTTCCGCATGGCAAGCGCGCAGAAGGCACGCTGGCGCTGGTGGTGCGCGGGGCACACGGGCCGATGATGCAGCACATTACGCCAGAGATTATTGAGCGCGTGAACCGGTTTTTCGGCTATGCCGCGATCGTGAAGGTCGCGATCCGCAGCGGTGATGTGCCGGCCCCGCCCACGCGCAAAGCCCCGCCATCAATCCGCGCGGTGCCGCTGGAACTGGGTGACAGCTTGCGCGCCATTGCCGATCCTGAATTCAAGGCCGTGCTGGAAGCGCTTGCCGCAGGCGTTGCCGCCACGCGCGGCCCACCGGTGATCGACCCGTCGGAGCCTGGGGCATGAAGGCCCTGTTGGTAGCCGCCCTGATCGGCGCTGGGCTTACCGGCCTTTCCACTAGCGCGCACGCAGCGCCCCCGACCAAGGGATCGGCCAAGCCAAAAGGGGCGCCAATCGCGCGTGACTGGCGCACGGTGGTGACGATGACCCCGGCGGGCAACGCCGTGTTGGGCAACCCGCAGGCGCGGGTGAAGGTGATCGAGTATCTGAGCTTTACGTGCAGCCACTGCGCCGAATTTTCCGTCAAATCATCGGCAATACTGAAGAACGAGCTGATTCGATCGGGATCGACATCGATCGAATTTCGCCCGATTGCCCGGGACTTGCTTGATCTGGGCGCAACCCTGTTGGTGCGGTGCGCGGGCGGGCGCGGCTTTGTGGACGGCGCAGAGGAAATCTTCGCCCGGCAGAATGAGTGGCTGGGGCTGGGGTTTGGCTTTCTGGAGCGCGATGCAAAGCGATTTGCGCTTGATACGCCACTGGAACAGGTGCGCGCCGGGGCTCAGGCGAGCGGCCTGATCGATCTGATGCGCAAACGCGGGCTGACGGACGCGCGGATCAATGCCTGTTTTGCCAACCAGACGATCATCCCCCGTATGCTGGCCAATGGCGAGGCGGCACGCAAGGTGATCAAGGGCACGCCCTCCATCGTCATCAACGGCGTGCCGACCGATGCGTTCACATGGGCAACGGTGGAGCCGTTGCTGCGTGCCAAAGGTGCCCGATGATGGTCTTTCCGCAATCCCCCCACATTTTTCCCATTCTTTCCCCGGTTCGTTTCTCTTTCTGTTCTAGGAGTATCCCATCATGAAATTGCCTTTGATCCTTGCCGTTCTGCCCGTCCTGGCGCTTGCCGGGTGCAACAAGGAAACGGGCGGCAACGTTTCTGCCCCTGCGGCATCGGTGGCGGCGGTGGCGGCGCCTGCAGGCAAGGCCTGGGCCGACATGGTGGCCCGCACGCCAGAGGGCGGCTTTCGCATGGGCAATCCCGATGCGCCTATCAAGGTGATCGAATATGGGTCGCGCACCTGCCCTACCTGCGCCGCTTTCGATCGCAACGGCCTGCCGCTGTTCAAGGCAGGGCCGATCGCATCGGGCAAGGTCTCCTACGAATTCCGCGACTTTCCACTTCACCCCTATGATCTTGGGCCGTTGCTGCTGGGGCATTGCGTCGACGATGCAGCATTGTTCCCGATGCTTGACCAGATGATGCTGGAACAGCAGCGGCTGCTCGCGCCCATCTCCACCCTGCCCGAAGGCGTGCTTGCCAAGGTGCAGGCAATGCAGCCGCTTGAGGCAGCGACATTCTGGGTGGAAACGCTTGGCTATCTCGATTTCGTGAAGCAGCGCGGCTTGCCGGAGGCAAAGGCACGCGCCTGCCTGGCCGACAAAACCGCAGTTGAGCGGGTCGCGACCAGCCTGCAGGCTGCAGACACCCAGTACAAGATTTCGGGCACCCCCACCTTTATCGTCAATGGCAAGGTGGCCGAGGGCGTGCTTGACTGGCCAGGGCTTGAGCGCACGCTGAAGGCCGCCGGGGCCTGATCCAAAGCCCGACCCAGAGCCGGGAGGGGCCGTTCAAAAAAGGGGGACATCCAGCGGCGTGCAGATCAAGCGGCTTCGACTGACTGGTTTCAAAAGCTTTGTTGATCCCGCCGATTTGCGGATCGAACCGGGGCTGACCGGGATTGTCGGCCCCAACGGGTGCGGCAAATCGAACCTGCTTGAAGCACTGCGCTGGACGATGGGCGAAAACAGCGCGAAATCGATGCGCGGTGCCGGGATGGAAGACGTGATCTTCGCCGGCACCGCCACCCGCCCGCAACGCGACTTTGCCGAAGTGTCGATCCTGCTGGACGGTGCAGGTGAGGCTGGCGGGGATGCTGGAGGGGAAGCTGGCGGGGAAGGAAACGAAACCGAGGTCGTCCGGCGGATCGAGCGCGGCGCGGGCTCCGCTTACCGGATCAACGGGCGGGATGTGCGCGCAAAGGACGTGTCGCTGCTGTTCGCCGATGCCGCCACCGGTGCGCATTCCCCCGCATTGGTGAGCCAGGGCCGGATCAGCGCCGTCATCGCCGCGCGCCCGGCGGAACGGCGCGCGATGCTGGAGGAAGCAGCGGGCATCGCCGGGCTGCATGTGCGCCGCAAGGATGCCGAGCAGAAGTTGCGCGCAACCGAGGCGAACCTTGCCAAGCTTGACGAGCTGATCACCGATCAGGAGGCGCGTGCCGCAGCACTGCGGCGACAGGCACGGCAGGCCGAGCGATACCGGGCCCTTTCCGACCAGATCCGTGTGGCGGAGGCGCGGATGATCTTCGCGCGCTGGCGCGATGCTGCGGCAGCTGCCGATCAGGCCCGGGCCGAGGCCACGACTGCAGAGGCGCGCGTGGCCGAAGCGGCAGAGGCACAGCGGGCCGCCGCCGCCCATCAGATGCAGGCCACCGAAACCCTGGCGGCAGCGCGCGCCGCATCACTGACCGCCCGCGACAGCGCGACCGAGGCAGGGCACCAATTGGCGACATTGCGCACCGAACGCGGGGCGCTCGATCGCCGGATTGCCGATCTGGCAGAGGCGCAGGCGCGGATCGTGACCGACCGGGAGCGTGAAGGCGTGCTGGCGCATGACGCCGCCGACGCGCTGGCACGGATTGCCGATGAGGCCAGGCTGATCGAAGCGCGGCTGGCCAGCGCCACAGACAAACAGCCCGCGCTGGCGGCGGCACTGGCCAATGCCGAGCGGGTGGGGCGCGATGCCGATGTCGCGCTGGCACAGGCACTGGCAGCGCAAGCAAGCGAAGCGGCAGAGGCGCGCGTGGCGCAGGCGGCACTTGCCGCCGCCACGGCAATGCTTGAGCGGGCAACGCGAGACGCCGACCGGGTGGCAGCAGAAGCGCGCGCACTGGGGGACAGCACATCGCTGATCGCCGCGCGAACCGCCGCCGCCGATGCGCGGACACAAGCGCTGCGCCATGCCGACGCCGCGCGCGCCGCGCTCGCCCAGGCCGACGCAACCGAACGCGCCGCCATCGACACGCGCGATCGCGCGCAATCTG
>JBBQDD010000003.1:0-28067 GCA_038319335.1 Sphingomonadales bacterium | reverse complement strand
GGAATTGGCAAGACCGTGGCTGTTCCGGCCGAAAAGTCTTGAAGCTGCCAAGGCGATGTTCGCGCATGCCGGTCACCTTGCAGCCTCCAAGTGTCTGGCTTTGATCGGACCGGATCAACCCCGCGCGATGGGTGCCTGGTTGCAACACAGGGGCGTCGCAATCTGGACAAGGGCGGTTGATCCGTGGTCCGTCATCCCCGGCTGCGAGGCCATTTTTGCGTCGCCCGGCGACGAGCTTGCCTTTGCCGGGCAGTTGGCAGGGGTGCCGGTGCAGCTATTCGATGCGTCGACCGGCGAACTGCACGCTGTGGATGACGACACCGATGCAGCGGTCCACCGGCGGCTGCTCGACGGCGTTGATTATCGGGACTGGTTCACCGGCGCACCTTCTACGGCGCAGGCAGCGGTGGATCAGTTGGCGGCGTGGCGGCTGATAATCGATAGCAACCGGCCGATTGCGGCCTTGGCGGGCATCGCCGGCTGGAAACGCCGCGAGATAGACAGTTTTTTGTGGGCGGGCCGCGAGCATCGGATCACCGTCGCGCGTACCCCCGGCGCAGCGATTGCCGCCTGGCCATCGCGCGTGCCGCCGCAGTTAATTGCGGACGCCGCATCAGCGGGCGTGCCAATCCACCAGATCGAAGATGGGTTCATCCGATCGGTCGGGCTGGGCAGCGGTTTGCACCCGCCGCAGTCGATCGTGGTTGATTCGCAGGGTATTTACTACGATCCGACAAAGCCAAGTGCCCTTGAAACCTTGTTGCAGACCGCCAGTTTCTCGCCCGCCCTGCTGCTGCGTGCCGAAGCATTGATCGATTCAGTCGTGGCCGCCGGAATCAGCAAATATGCCGCTGGCGCGATTACGCCATTGGCGCTTCCTGCGGGTCGACGCCGTGTTCTGGTTACCGGACAGGTTGAGGATGATCGATCAGTCATGCTCGGCGGTGGCGGCGTCACCGGCAATCTGGATCTGCTGCGGCGCGCCCGTGCAGCCGAGCCCGATGCCTATCTGATTTTCAAGCCGCACCCCGATGTTGAGGCTGGGCACCGGGTGGGTGCCGTTGATGAACATGCCGCCCTGCAATTTGCGGATATCGTGGTGCGTGACGCGTCAATTGCTTCATTGCTTGATGTGTTGGACGCGGTCCATGTATGGACCTCGCTCGCCGGTTTTGAAGCACTGCTGCGCCGCCGCGCCGTGACCGTTCATGGCCAGCCATTTTACGCCGGCTGGGGGTTGACGCACGACCTTGGTCCGCCAATCGATCGTCGCACGCGACAACTGACGCTGGCAGAACTTGTCGCAGCAACGCTCATTCTCTATCCTAGGTATCTTGATCCAGTTACAAAGCTGCCATGCACACCCGAACTGCTGATCTCCCGAATGGCGGTCCCCGGGGCAAAACGGACCACCATGCTGACACGCGTTAGAATCTTGCAGGGACGGATCAACCGGTGGATGCGATGACGGTGGCAATGGCGGCCAACGAGGCGGAAGGGCGGGTATTCCTGTTCCTTCAGGGGCCGCACGGATCGCTTTTCCCCCGTCTGGGCGCTGCATTGCGGCTGCGTGGCCATGAAACCATTCGCGTTAACTTCAACGGTGGCGATCGGGCCACCTGGACCGGCGCGATCGACTATGTCGGGCGCGAAAGCGCTTGGCCTGATTTCGTCGCACGGTTGATCGAGCGCCGCCAGGTGACCGACCTTGTCGTCTTTGGCGATTCGCGCCCCAAACATGTCATCGCGATCAAGGCAGCGCGTGAGCGCGGCGCGCGTATCCATGTCTTCGAAGAGGGTTACATCAGGCCGGACTGGGTGACATTGGAGCGGGACGGCGTGAACGGCAACTCCACCCTGCCGCGCGATCCCGAGTGGTATATTGAACAGGCGCGCGATCTGCCGCCGGTTCCCCAATATCCGCCGATCGAATCGTTTCGCGCGGCGCGCGGCTGGGGTGCCTTTTTCTATTATGCCGAATTCGTGCTGCAATATTGGCGGTTTCCTTTCCACCACTCGCACCGGCCCAGTGATCCTGTCGCCGAAGGTGTCGAATGGCTGCGTCGCTTCCGGCGGCGAAAGGAAGAGCATGACCGCACGGCCCAGGCGCTGCGCAACCTTAAAGATGCTGACTTTTTCCTTTTCCCGCTGCAGCTGGATTCGGACTATCAGATCAGGCTGCATTCCGATTTTGGCGGCATGCGCCCGGCAATCGTGCGGGTGTTATCTGATTTTGCCCAGCATGCGCCACCGCACACCCGGCTGGCCGTAAAGGAGCATCCCCTTGATGCCGGGCTGAACGACTGGCGGCTGATTACCATGGCTGAGGCAGCGCGGTTCGGGCTGGCCGATCGGATTGATTTTATTGAGCATGGCGATCTTCAGCATCTGCTAGAGGGGGCGCGCGGGATGGTGACGGTCAACAGCACCGCCGGAACGCTTGCGCTGATCAAGGGCACACCGGTGGCTGTGCTGGGCACGGCGGTTTATGATATCGCGGGCATTACGCATCAGGCCGGGCTCAGCAGCTTTTGGACCGATCCGCAGCATCCCGATCCGAAAGTATTCGACGCCTTTTACCGGGTTCTGGTCGATCGCTGCCTGCTGCACGGGGCGTTTTTGAGCGACAAGGGTATCGATTTTCTGATTCAGGGCGCCGCGCGATCCATGTTGCGCGATCTGCCCCCCGTCACGCCGCGCACCCCCGCCGCGTCGCGCCGCGCCGCCGCACCCAGAGCCGTCGTTTCGGCCACCAGTCAATGACCGTCCAATGACGGCGTCACCGCGGCCACCGGCGCAGGCACGGGGGCAAGATGAGCAGCGGGTGCCGCACGGAGCGCCATCTGTCATTCTTGATCTTTCGCGGCTGCTCTCCCGGGTCTTGCACGCCACGCCGACCGGCGTCGACCGGGTGGAAATGGCGTATGCGCGTGAACTGATGGCCCAGATACCGGATCGATTGCATTTTGCAGCTGTCCACCCTGCAGCCGGCTATGGGCGGCTTTCCAACGATGCCGTGGCCCGGTTTATGGCTGCGACGGCGCAACGATGGCAGCGAGAGGGGCAGGTATCCAAAGGTGATCAGCGTGTGTTTGCCGCGCGGTGGCTGACGGCGCTTCGACCGATCCGGGCTGCGCCCTTGCAACCCCCTGTGGTGTATCTGCAGGCATCCCCCCATCATTTGACCAAGCCAAAGCTGGTTGAAATGATCCTGCGCCGGGAACGCGCCAAATTCATATGCCTGGTGCATGATTTGATTCCCATCGAATTCCCCGAATATGCCCGGCCTGCCGGGGCCGCTGAGCACCGAGTCCGGATCGACACGATGGTGCGGTTTTGCGATGGCCTGATCGCCAATTCGGCGGCAACGCTGGCCACCATCCAACCCTGGATCGATCGATCTGGCCGCTCACCACGGACGGCCATTGCGCATCTGGGGGTTGAGGATCACGCGATTGCACGGCAGACTGCGCGCACACCGGGCGAACGGCCTTATTTTGTCTGCATCGGCACGATTGAGCCCCGCAAGAATCATCTGCTGCTGCTGAATATCTGGCGGCGTTTATCCGACACCTATGGCGCAGCCGCTATCCCGCGTCTGGTGCTGATCGGCCGACGCGGGTGGGAGAATGAGCAGATTGTCGACATGCTCGATCGCTGCCCCGCGCTGAAGGGGTGTGTCGAAGAATATAGCGGGTTGCCTGATTCCCAGGTTTGGAAAATGCTGTCGGGTGCCCAGGCGCTGCTGATGCCATCGTTCGCAGAAGGATATGGCATGCCGGTCACCGAAGCGCTGGACCTTGGGGTGCCGGTGTTGTGCAGCGATGTCGATGCGCTGCGCGAGGCCGGAGGCGATGCACCTGATTATCTTGATCCGATCGATGGTCCCGTCTGGCTGCGCGCGATCCAAAACTATGCGCGCGATGACAGCGCGGAAAGGATTGCCCAACTCGTGCGTTTGGCATCATGGAAACGTCCGAGTTGGCAAGATCACGTCAACGACGTACTGGGCTTGGTGAACGAGGTTGCGCGATGAACATGAACCTGCCTGTCACATTGCCGGCGAAGAAAACATCGCCATTGATGCGGGGTTTCACCATCCACACCCGCGTGATCGGCGCAGTGCTGATGCGGGAGCTGCACACCCGCTATGGTCGCGAGAATATTGGCTATCTGTGGCTCATTGTTGAGCCGTTGATGCTCGGCAGCGTCATCGCACTGTTGCACAGCGGCTACCCCTCGCATGGCGCGATTCATCCCGTGGCGCTCACGGTAGTGGGGTATACGATCTTCATTCTCTTTCGCGGGATCGTGAACCGTGCGGAAGGGACGCTGCACGGCAACCTGCCGCTGATGTATCATAAAATGGTGTCGGTATTTGATATTGCGCTGGCCCGGGCGCTGCTCGAACTGGCGGGTACTTTCCTTGCCTTTTCAATCCTGTTGGCGGTCATTATCTCCACGGGCTATATCGAGTTTCCGGTGCGGCCATTATATCTGCTGGCGGGCATCGCCTATATCTTCTTCTTCTCGTTCGGCATCGCCACGATCATTATCGGTGGCACGCATGATAATCGCGTGCTGGAACGGTTGGTCCACCCCTTCACCTATTTCATGATCCCCTTGTCGGGTGCATTTTATCAGGTCGAATGGCTGCCTGAACCATATCGGACTTACCTGCTTTACAACCCCTTTCCGCACATGTTTGAGCTCGTCCGCTACGGCGCTTTTGAAACCGCTTCATTGAAATATGTGAATTTTACTTACATGACGGCAGCATGTCTGGTCTTGAATATGCTTGGGCTGGTGGCGATGCGTTCGGTAAAATCGCGTATCCACCTGTCATAGCCTGCACGCTGCCATTTGCTGGAAGCCGTTGAAAAGAGTCGCCTGATGAACATGCACGGAATCTTTGCGCTGGCACCAGAGCCAATTGCGGCAGAACGCCCGACCAGGCTGCGCCAAGCGATCGATTGGATGAAGGCGCGGCGCAGCTTGATGTTGATCGTGGTGCTGCCCAGCCTGCTGGTGGCCAGCTATTATTATCTGTTCGCGTCCGACCAATATGTGTCCGAGGCACATTTCAGCGTGCGTTCTGCCAGCAGCAACTCTGCACCGGCAACAGGCGTCGGGGCGCTGTTGGGTGTGGCTGGGGTGGGCACACCAGGCAGCAACGACGGATCGAGCGTAAGTGATTATCTTCGTTCGCACGATGCCGTGAGCCAGTTGCAGCGCGAGGCGCAACTGGTTGAGCGTTTTCGGCGGCCCGAGGCCGATTTGCTCAGCAAGCTGGGCAGCGACAAGCCAACGCCGGAGCGGCTGCTGAAATACTATAACGGTCAGGTAAGCGTCAGCGCGGATAGCGAAACCGGGTTGACCAAGCTGGTGGTTCGCGCATTCAGGCCCGAAGATGCCTACGCCATCATCAGCAAGTTGCTGCTGATGGGCGAAGCGCGCGTCAACGATCTGAACACCCGCAGTTACAATGACGCGATCGCAGCCTCGCAGCGCCAGCTGGACAATGCGGAGCGAGCGGTTGCCGAGGTGCAGGCCCGGATGACAAGCTTTCGCCAGAACAATTCGGATATCGATCCTGAGGGTTCGGGCAAGGCGCAGATTGGGCTGGTGACCACATTGCGTGCCAATCTGGCCGCTGCGCGGTCACAACTGGACACGATGGGCGCGTTCATCGACCGGACAAGCCCGCAATATGTGGCGCTTTCGCGTCAAGTGCAGTCGCTGTCGAGCCGGGTCGCCGTCGAATCTGCCCATCTGGCAGGCGGTGACGGCCCCAGATCGACGATCGCCGATAATCTGGGCGGTTTTGAGGATCTTCGCTTGCGCCAGGAGTTTGCAGGAAAACGATATGAGGCTGCAGCCGCTGCGTTGGAACAGGCGCGTGAGCGGGCGCAACGCCAGCAACTTTATCTCGTTCGCGTGGTCGGGGCGAACATGCCCGTCAAGTCGCTCTATCCCGAGCGTGGGCGCATCGTGTTGACGGTCTTTATGGGGCTGTTGCTCGCCTATTCGATCGGTTGGCTGATCGCAGCGGGCGTTCGGGAACACGAAGCCTGACGGTTCTATCGTCGGAAATGGCAGTCGGAAAGCCGGGGTCGGGGTGCGAGCATGCCCCTTCGCCCGGGTCAGTTACGGCTATCGGTGCGGCGAAAAATGCGCCCTCACCACTGCCTGCGGGCAATAATTCCAAACGGGATTGATTCGCCGTCTGCGGGAATGTCTACCGGCTCCAGCGCAAATTTCAGCTGGGCCACTTCCTGGCCATGCGAGATGGTTGCCAAAGCCATGCGTTCAATCTGGCTTCGGGAAAAGGCGTGTGGAGCGGACGCACCATATCGCACGGGATCCAGCGTCCCGGAATAATCGATGATGTGCAGGGCAACGCCGCCCGGCTTCAGGCAGATCATGCTCTCCGGCAGGAACTTGGCAAACGCATCATAGCCTCTGTCGCTATCCGGCACGCCGACCGACCAGAGAAAATCGAGATCGGCAAACTGCCCCTGCATGCTCAACAGATCAATCGGCCCGACTGCCTTGATACCATCGTCCGGCAAATCAGCATTTCCCGTGGCCGGATCAGCGGCATCTCCCGGTGCCGGGGCGACGAGGACCTGCCAACCGCGGCCCGCCAGCAACTCCGGAATGTCATGGCCGATGTTGCCGATGCCAAGCGCGGTGTTGCCCGCTTGGGATGGCACGAAATGCTTCAGCACCTGCACGATATAGGCTTCGATCCAATTGCGGGCATCGGGTGCGGTAGGGCGGCCGAGCAATGCGGCGCACTCGGCAAAAGCGGTTTCCCTGAACTGAGCGGTCGTCATTGCTTGTGACGCTGGCCACGCAAGCTGGGGCGGCAACACTGAAATCATGTCCGGGCGTGACTTGATCTTGGGTGGCGGCGCGTCGAGCAGCGATTCGAGTTCTTCGGCGGTCGGGCGAACCCGCTCTGCTTCCGATTCTTCGCGGCGATCGAGCAGGACACCGATATCGTCGGCCACCGCATCAGTCTCATCGAAAATATGAGCGGTCATCACGTAATAGACGTTCCGCTTACTCTCGATCTCAATCGTGAAAATGCCGCCGCGAGCGGCCAGATCGGCGAGCAGTAATGGCACGGTCTTCACCGGCACTGGCCGCGCTTCGGCGGCCATCAGCGTCGAGGTGATCCGAATGACTAATGTTCCATGGGTGGCCCGCAGGCCCGCGAGCGTCACCATGAATGTCACGCGCCCGAGGGCGGGCCGAATATTCAGTGTCTTGAACACATAGGCAGGATCGTCGGGCGGCATCGATCCGCCGAGCCCCGGAAGCCTGCTCGCCTGCTGCGGCAGCGCGCCAAAGGGATCGATTGGTAACGGCTGAAATCGTTCCAGTTCGCTGGCTTTGCCGGGAGAATATTCGCTGGTATCGATCATGCCGGGCTGTCCATTGCCCGATCATACATCGTCGTCAACGCCGTGCGGTAGTGCGCGGGAGAAAATCGGGCGGCATGAACCTGGCCCCGTTGTCCCAGTTCGGTCCTAAATGCTTGGTCGTGGTCTAGCCGCGAAAGCCCTGCGTGGATTGCGCCGGTATCATAAGGATCAACGAGCAGCGCCGAATCGCCCGCGATCTCCGGCAATGATGTCGTGTTCGACGTCAGCACGGGCACACCCAGCAGCATTGCTTCATGCACCGGCAGCCCAAATCCTTCGGCGAGCGACGGAAACGTGAGCGCGCGTGCGCCGCGCAAAAGCCGCATTAGAAGGTGACGGGGCAGGTAATCGATCTGGATGATCCGCTTTTCCAAATGGGCGTGTCGCGGGCTGGCATCATCGTCGGCGCGGGGGAGCAACACTGTTTCCGCCTCGCTTTGCCATGATCTGCCAGCGACGATTACCAGCGGGGTATCGGTGCCAAGCGACAAATAGGCTTCGATCAGCCGACCCACATTCTTCTTCGGCTCGATCGCTCCGAAATACAGGAAATAGCCGCCGGCTTTCAGCCCGAACGTCGACTCGATCAGGCGGGCGGATTCGGCGGGGTCTTCAGCCAGCAGCGCCGGATCGATCGACGATATCTGATAGGTATTCGAAACGCGCGCCGGGTCTGCTCCAAGCAGGTCAATCACATCGCGCCTGCTCGCTTCGGAAACCGTGCAAAGATGATCCGCTTGCGCGACGCAGGCAGAAACCAGCCCACGGTACCACCGCTTGTCATCCAGCGTTGCAAATGGCAGCCGCAGCGGCACAAGATCGTGGATGGTGTAAATGTTGCGCGCGCCCTCCAGCGTCACCGGGATGGGGTAAGTCCAGTGCATGATGTCCGGCGGCTGATCGACCGTGATCCGCGCGAACCGGCCGGTCATTCGGAAATAATCATTGGCGCGGTCGAACAGATCTTTGCTGCTCCACAACCGGTCGAAGTGCGGCAAACGATCGGCAAATGCGCGGGCGTCGACCTGGCCTTGCGGGACCGAAAGCAGTGGCGTGGCGGATGCCATGCCAAGCGCGTGACGACCGCGCGCGATCATCCTTCGCCATTTGCGCTTGTAGCGAACAGGCCGCGCCAGCCGGTCATAGAACAGTGTTTCACGGTGGTTCATGGGGCCATGAACGTCCAACCCGAAGATGCCATCAATCTCGTGATCCGCCTGGCGAAGCGTATCGACCAGCATCCGGCCATATGTGGCAATGCCGGTGCCGTGGGGCATGGCAAAATTGTAGCCGTCAACACCAATGTGGTAGCGAGTCATGCCCTGCTTCCCCCGTGTCCGCGGGTATCCGGGCTGCCGGGATCTGCGTGCACTATGCCAGCATAGATGGCGCCAAGCCGATCCGCAAATCGCGAGAGCGAAAATGCAGGCGCGCGCGCCAGGCCAAGCTGCTTCAGCGTATCACACAGCACGTCGTCGCTGGCGATCCGTGAAATCGCCACCGCCATCGCGTGCTCGTCACCGGGATCGACCAACAGGGCCGCGCCGTCCGCAACCTCTGCCAACGCACCCCGGTCGCTGGTCATTACGGGCACGCCCATTGCCATTGCTTCCACCATTGGCAGGCCAAATCCTTCCGCAAGCGATGCGAACAGCAACGCGCGCGCATTGGCGACCAGCCGCATCGCGTCCCCACGATCAAGATAGGGCACGCGGATGACGCGCGGGGTGTGGTCGATGAGGGCGTTCACTTCAGCAGCGCGCCAGCCGTCCGGTCCGGCGATCACCAGCGGCAGCATCACGTTGCTCGCGCGGTAGGCGTGGATCATGGCGGTGATGTTCTTGCGCGGCTCCACCGAGCCGAGGATCAGCAGATAACCGCCAGGCAAGAGGCCCTGGGGTAGTGCGCCGGGAGGTGGGGGCCTAACCGGTTGAGAGCCCGGTTCCGGTAGATCGATCGCCTGGCCTGCGTCGATCACGAATTGCGGCTCGCAGCACAGGCCCGCAATGATGGATTGGCGTGCAGCTTGAGAAACGGTGACGATCGCGTTCGCCTCTGTCTTGATTGCGTCCAGCACAGCGCGGTGGCGCGCCGCGTTGATGGGCGTCAGGCCGGGATGATCGATCGGGATCATATCGTGTACGGTATAGAGGTTGATCCATCCGGTCATGTGGATCGGCACCGGGTACGTCCAGTGCATGAGCCCAAATGGGTAGTCGCGGCTCTGTAGCCGATATAATTGCCGCCGATAGCTGAAATGGATGTGGGCGCGGCGGTACAGATCGTCACCCTCCAACCGGCTGCCACCTGCGGGATCGCCTACCAGCCGCACTGACTGGGTGCCGCTTGTCACCGCGGCCAGCCATGGGGGCAGGAAAGGCGCAGATACGGCTTTAACTACTAGCGGCAACCGCGAGAGCCTGGTCGAAGCTGCCTGCAGCATCCGGGCGTAGGTTGCCACGCCGGTATGCCCGTTCACAAGCATCCGACCGTCGATACAAACGGGAATATCCAACGGAATTTGCGCCGATTTCAAGCTGATCTCCAGCCTTTCCTATCGGCCTGGCCGCAGTTATACGTCCCGCCAAGCCAGATGGATAGGTGCGTCGGCACCGCCGTTGACGGCGCGAATGTCGCCGATCGCCGTCGCTACGGAGTTCGAGAATGATCAAGTTTGAACGCGTTTCCAAGGTCTATCATATACGTAATTTTGAAAAGCAGGTTTTCGCCGACCTGAATTTCACGATTCACAAAGGCGATTCGATTGGTATCTGCGGGGCCAATGGCGCAGGCAAATCAACGCTGGTGCGCCTGCTGGCCGGGGTGGAGCAGCCGACATCGGGGCGGGTCACGCGGACGATGTCGACGTCATGGCCAATCGGCTATGGCAGCTGTTTTCAGGCGAGCCTTACGGGGGCCGACAATATCCGGTTCATCGCCCGCATCTATGATCGCCCCGAGCAGGATTTGCTCGAATTCGTTGAGGATTTTGCGCAGCTAGGTGCGTATCTGTACCAGCCCGTCGCGACATATTCAGCGGGCATGGGCGCGCGGCTGGCGTTTGGCATCAGCTTGGCGATCGATTTCGAATGCTATCTGGTTGACGAAGTTACCGGTGCGGGCGACGAGCGCTTTCGCCGCCGATCTGAAGAAGCGCTGATTTCGCGCCGCGACAACGCAACGCTGGTGATGATTTCGCACGATCCGGGCACGCTTCGCGCCTACTGCAAGCGGGGTGCCGTTCTGTACGGCGGTGCACTCGTCTACTACGATACGATTGACGAAGCATGCGAAGTCCACCGTCGGCTTCAGGCCCGGGCTGCATAGCGATTCAGCGAAGGCGCTCGGGCGCAAATGGGGCGACAAAAACGCGCTGGCAATCGGTGATTTGTTTGCTAAGGCCAACCCCGCTGACCTTGTGGCACTGTTGGGCCGGTATTTTTGTGGGACGATGACTGTCCAGGTGAGCAGACGGGAATATTGATAGCGATGTTGATGCGGTTGTTCGATCGTCGGCTGTGGGTTGCAGTGACGGCGCTATTGCTTGCAGGCTGCGCTACGCTGCCCGCCAACGGCCCCACCGCCGGGGCGATTATCAGACAGGCAAAGGGCGATGCCGTCACCCCCAAATTCCGGATTGTGGACCTTGATCTGGCGGCGGTTGACAGCATCAACTATGTCGAAGCCCCCAAACAGGGGGCCACGCTGGCCCAGTTGGTGGTGGATAGCCGAAACGACCTGGTAGGGCCGGGCGACGTCCTGAACATTACGATTTATGAAATCGGGGTTACGCTGTTCGGCGGTGGCGGTAGTCCGTTGCAAGGCCCATCAACCGGACTCGATCCCAATGCCCGAGGCCAATCCTTTCCCGATGCGGTGGTCAACGCCCAGGGGGAGATCAGCCTTCCCTATCTGGGGATGATCAAGGTTTCCGGGCTGACCACCCAGCAGATCGAACAACGCATTGTCGCCGCGATGGCCGGCAAGTCGCAGGATCCCCGCGCGCAGGTGGTGATTGAATCGAGCGTCACGAACACGGTCGTGGTGTCGGGGGCCGTCAACAAACCAGGCCGTTTCCCGCTGACGTTGGGCAAAGAGCGCTTGCTGGATGCGATCGCATCGGCGGGCGGCAGCTTGGCAACGGCAGACGACACGCTGGTGCGTTTTTCGCGGGGTTCAGTGGTGATCGAGCAACGGCTGGGGACCATTCGGTCGCTGTCGAGCGATGATCTCATCCTGGCACCGGGTGATCGAGTCGAACTGATCCGGGGGCCGAAAACCTATACTGTGTTTGGTGCCATTTCGCGTATCCAGCAGGTGCCGTTCGAGGTGTCACGTGTGTCGCTGGCGGAAGCGCTGGCCAGGGCCGGCGGGCCGAACGACGCCCAGGCCGATGCGTCCGCCATTTTTCTGTTCCGGTTCCGCGAGGATGCCACACTCAATACCGCCGAGCCAATCATCTACCGGCTCAATCTGATGCGCCCGGAAAGCTATTTTCTGGCCCAGCGATTTGAGATGCGCGACAAGGATGTCATCTACATCGCCAATGCGGCGTCAAACCAGCCGTCAAAACTCGCCAATATTATCAATCAGTTGTTCACGCCGCTGATCCTTGCGCGTAGTGTGGTGCGCTGATCGCGCACCGTATTGATCGTCCTGTTAGAAAGGGTCTCCGGTGGGGTCGCTCGTAAAATTGTTGCAACCGAAGCGATTTGGCGACGACCGAGGCTGGTTCATGGAAACCTATAGCGCCAAGATGATCGCCGCAGCCGGGATCAACACGTCGTTCGTCCAGGACAATCATTCGATGTCGGGTGATGTCGGCACGATCCGCGGCATCCATTTCCAGCGCCCACCACATGCTCAGGCCAAACTCGTCCGCTGCGTGCGAGGACGGATTATGGACTATGCCGTTGATCTGCGCGCGGGTTCGCCAACCTATGGGAATTATGTTGCGGCAGAATTGAGCGCGGAGAACGGGGCGCAATTGTTTGTGCCGGTTGGCTTTGGCCACGCCTTTGTCACGCTCGATCCCGAAACCGAGGTGATTTATAAGGTTTCGGATGTTTACGCGCCCGATTGCGACGGCGGCATTGCGTGGAACGATGAGCGGATCGCGATTGAATGGCCATTGCCCGCAGCCGGGCCCATATTGTCGGCCAAGGATAAGGCGCTGCCCTTTCTCGACGGGTTTGACAGCCCGTTCGCCTATGACGGGCACCCGCTGAGCATCGACTAAATTCAACCAAGGGGCTTTACCGTGCGCATTCTTGTCACCGGCGGGGCCGGATTCATCGGTTCGGCGCTCGTCCGGCATTTGATCGCTGAGTCCGATCATCAGGTGCTCACCTATGACAAGCTGACCTATGCCGGTGTGCTCGAATCGCTGGCCCCGGTGGCAAACAACAATCGCTACAGCTTTGTGCAGGGCGATATATGCGATGCCGATCAGGTCGGGCAGACGATTGCTGCTTTCCAACCGCAAGTGATTGCGCACCTCGCCGCGGAAAGCCATGTCGATCGTTCGATCGACGGCCCTGGCGAATTCGTCCAGACCAATGTCGTTGGCACCTTCACGATGCTGCAACAGGCGCTGGGGTATTTTCGCACGCTCGATGCGGCGGGACAGGCCGAGTTTCGGTTTCATCACATTTCGACTGACGAGGTGTTCGGGTCGCTGGGGGAGGAGGGGCTGTTTACCGAAACCACGGCCTATGATCCGCGTTCCCCCTATTCGGCGTCAAAGGCAGCGTCGGACCATCTGGTGCGTGCCTGGGGCCATACCTATCATCTCCCGGTGCTGGTCACCAATTGCTCCAATAACTACGGACCCTATCATTTTCCCGAAAAGCTGATTCCGCTTATCATCATCCGTGCGCTCGGCGGGGAACCGTTGCCGGTTTACGGTGACGGGTCGAACGTGCGCGACTGGCTGTATGTCGAGGACCATGCCCGCGCGCTCCGCCGAGTTTTCGAAGCGGGGACGCCGGGCGAAACCTATAATATCGGCGGCAACGCGGAACAGAAAAACATCGATGTCGTCCGCACCATTTGCGCGGTGCTCGATCGGTTGCAGCCCCGCGAGGACGGTCGGCCTTATGCCGACCAGATCCATTTCGTTACCGATCGGCCGGGCCACGACCAGCGTTACGCGATCGATGCCAGCAAAATCCGTCGTGATCTCGGCTGGGAACCGCAGCAGAATTTCGTGGACGGCATTGAGGCGACGGTACGCTGGTATCTGGGAAACCGGCCCTGGTGGCAGGCGATTCTTGACCGGCGTTATACGACGGAACGGCTGGGTTTGACGGCGGCGGACGCCAAATAATGCCCACT
Organism: Sphingomonadales bacterium; assembly: GCA_038319335.1. GTDB lineage: Bacteria > Pseudomonadota > Alphaproteobacteria > Sphingomonadales > Sphingomonadaceae > Sphingomonas. Next base: position 14,298 of record JBBQDD010000003.1, on the reverse strand, counting down.
ATTCTGTTAACCGGCGGCAGCGGCCAACTTGGCCAAGCGATGGCGCGTTTGCCATGGGCGGCCGATATCTGTTTGCTCATGCCGGCGCGCTCAGTGTTCGACCTTGCTGACCCAGCGAGCATAGCGCGTTTCTTTGGGGACCATTCGATCGATCTCGTGGTCAATTCGGGCGCCTACACAACCGTTGATCTTGCCGAGAGCGAAGTCGGCGCGGCCTATGCGAGCAATGCGCAAGGGCCAGCAGTGCTTGCAGATATGACGCGGCAGTTGGCAATCCCACTAGTCCACGTGTCGACCGATTATGTCTTCTCGGGCACTAAGATTGAACCTTACGAGGAAACTGACCCTGTCGGACCGCTAGGGGTTTATGGTGCGAGCAAGCTTGCCGGCGAGCTGGCCGTGCGCCTTGGTAATCTCAGGTCGGTCGTTTTGCGTACCGCCTGGATGATTAGTCCGTTTGGAAAAAACTTCCTCAAAACGATGCGGATGCTCGCTGAAAACCGATCAGAACTGAGTGTGGTCGCAGATCAGATGGGCTGTCCGACATCTGCCGATGATGTTGCGCGCGCAATCCAGGTTATCGCAGAAGCGCATTTGTTCGACGTTATGGCACCGACCGGCGTCTATCATTTCGCCAATGGTGGCGCGGCGAGCTGGTGCGATCTGGCGAATGCAATTTTCGCGCTTGATGGCTCCGCGACCGTTGCTTGCCCGATCACGACCGCCGATTATCCCACCCCAGCACGCCGACCCGCTAATTCGCAACTTTCAACGGCAAAAATCACCGCTGATTTCGGTATTTCGCCTCGGCCATGGAAGGATGCTGTTGCCGAAATCGTTTACGAGTTGCAGGAAATAGAAAAAGCGCAGGGAATTGAATTTTGAAGGGCATTATTCTGGCTGGCGGCTCGGGCACGCGGCTGCATCCGATGACGCAAGTGACATCAAAGCAATTGATGCCGATTTACGACAAGCCGATGATTTATTACCCGCTGTCAACGCTGATGCTGGCGGGGATTGACGATGTGCTGATCATCTCCACCCCACGCGATGTGCCGAGTTTTCAGGCCTTGCTGGGCGACGGCAGCAGATGGGGCATGTCAATCAGCTATGCGGTTCAGCCAAGTCCGGATGGTTTGGCTCAAGCCTATATCATTGGTGCTGATTTTGTTGGCGGTAATCCGTCTGCGCTTATCCTTGGGGACAATATCTTCTACGGCCATGGAATCACCGATCTGTTTACTAGTGTCCAAGGCCGGCGCGATGGTGCGACGGTGTTCGCTTATCATGTCACTGATCCGGAACGCTACGGCGTGGTTGAATTCGATGGGTCGATGCGCGCGATCAGCATCGAGGAAAAGCCCGTCGAACCGCGATCGAACTGGGCAGTCACGGGCCTGTATTTTTACGATGGCAGGGCACCCGATATTGCCAAAAGCCTGAAGCCCTCGGCGCGGGGCGAGCTTGAGATTACTGACATGAACCGGGTTTATCTCGACGATGGCAGCCTGTCGGTTGAAATCATGGGACGCGGCTTTGCATGGCTGGACACGGGTACACCCGATACGTTGCTGGAGGCTGCGGAATTTGTCCGTACCCTCGAAAAACGCCAGGGTTTCAAGATCGCCTGTCCAGAGGAAATCGCCTTTGAAAAGCGCTGGATCGACACGGCGGCGCTGGAGGCGCTTGCGGCAGGCTATGGCAAGAGTGACTATGGTGCCTATCTGCGGCAGCTTTTGCGTCAGCGCCGGTAAACGGGCCGCTGGATCAGCAAGGAACGCCGTCGGCCTCGCCCCGCAGCATGACTGACCACGGTTTCTGGCGTGCGCTGCGCTCAACATGGCGGGTGATTTCCAACAATCCTGGGAAGCGATACCCGTCAAAAGGCTGGCCGATCCGCGTCCAGTGCGGATTATAGGCAGGATCATCGAACAGCGCGTCGCCCCAGCGCTGGTAAAGCGTCCCCAATTCGTCGAGATCCCATGCAACCTGGGATCGGGTCGTGTTCATACCTCGCGACTGGGACTCATAGTGGATCAACTGGATGTGCGGGGTCTGGACCACCAGCAAGCCCGCCCGCCGCACTTTCAGGCACAGATCGACATCGTTGAACGCGATCGACAGGCCGGTTGCGTCAAAGCCGCCGATTTCGTCAAACCGCGATCGGGTGATCGCCAAGAATGCGCCTGTCGCAGCGGCTGCGGCTCGCTCCTTGGTATGGCGCCCCATGGCTCCAGGAGCAGTCCCGGCGTGGCCAATGCCTTCATGCACGGGGCCACCATTGGCCATCCCCATTATCATCCCGGCATGCTGAATGGTGCGATCGGGATAGAGCAACGTCGCGCCGACCGCGCCTGTTCCGGGGAGTGAGAGCGCACGGCGCAGCGACACGTCCCAATTATTGCTCAGCATCTCGATGTCGTTGTTCGCAAACAGCAGAATCGGCGCGGTGCCGTTTGCCGCCGCCAGATTATTTGCCCGAGACCAGTTGAACGGTTCGTCATGCGGTAAGGTCATAGCGTGGCCGTCGCGACGCATCGCCTTGAGCAGCGACAGCGTTTCCGCTTCGTGGCTGCGGTTGTCGACGATTGTGATGTCGAGCAATTCATGATGGGCAGCTTTGCGGCGGAGGCTGTCAATGGCCTTGCGCAACATCGCATGCTGGTCACGCGTCTGGACAATCACGTGAATCCGCTGTGGCAGGCGCGGATCGGGCGCGGGCTGGGGCGGTCCTCTACGCACTCTGGCACCTGCCTTGTCGTCTGGTCCGTCGGCGCTGTTTGGCAACGCACTGGCTGCCTGCGGGGCCATGTGCCGAACCGTTGCGAGCAATAGCGGCAGATGCGCGACGCCCCCGGTTGCGCCAGCCGTTGCCAGCGCTGAGCCCAGGGTGTCGTCGGCCCAGATTTCCGGCAGCATCGATTGGCGCGCATCGACCATGACGACTGCCGGGGTGTTCTCAGGGTCGGCAAACCAGATCGGATCATAGACGGGCTGAAACATCGGATTGTCATGGCGCCGCCCGGTGCGCCAATCGTCAACGCCTGCATCGTGATCGCAATAGGCCGCGCCGCAGCCTGTCCGCTGAAATCCGTAACGAAACCAGGCGACCGCGTTTCGATCAATAACCGTCCCTGCGTGGAGCAACAACGCCAAACCGCCCGAGCTAAACGGTGCCAGCAAGGCATCATCGGCTACAAACCGGATGCGAGCGTCGATTGCTGCAAGGCTTGCGACCGAATGATCGCGCACGGCCTTGCTGGCGAAAACGGTTGCATGCCAATCAGCGTCAGTCTGGTCGAGCAGGCCCAACAATGTCGCGCGCACATCGGCTGGAATCGCGTTTCGCCCATTGATGATGACCGCAATCGTCCCAGTCGCATTTCCAGGCAAGGGGTCGGGGATGGGCGGTGGCGCGAGAATTTTGAGTTCGCGCCGGAATTGCTCGTACCGCGACGGCGCATATACATCGCCGCGTTGCCGATCTGCGGTTGCGGGCATCCAGGGCATCGCCGCGAGTTGTTCTGCCGACGCTTGGGATATGCCGCCGGGCAACCGATCACGCGCACCAAGACTGAGCAATTCGTCGATCGCAGGCGCAAATGCGGGATCGATTTCGAGGGCGCGTGCACAACATTCAATCGCCTCTGCGCGTTTGCCAATGCGGCGAAGAGAGCCGGCTTTTTGAACGAGCGTATCCGGAACGCCCGGTGCCAATGCGATCGCCCGGTCGTATGCGGCAATTGCGGGCTCGATCTCGTTGAGTGCCTTGCGCGCGTGGCCCAGCTGAACCCATGCCGCAGGATTGCGCGATCTGCGGGCCAGAAATGTCTCATAATGGGTCGCTGCTGCATGCCAGTCTCCCGTCCGGGCGGCCTTACGCGCGGCGGACAATTGCGAGAATGACGACCAGAATTTCACACTCTTCTCCAATATGGCTTTTTCGCCTAGTCCATCGCCGTGAATTGGACCAGTAGGATAGCCTATGCACTATTTCCGACCAGCGCCCGCACGCGTGGCCCGCGATACGGAGATATTCCGGGGAAGTGTGATGCATATCATCAGCCGGTCGCTGCCAGTCATGGCTGCGACTTCCGATAGCTGATCGTTGTGTGGGCTCTCCTTTTATTGATCAGTCTTCGGGTATCCCCATCATGACCATTGGGTTGCTCGCCCGGTGCAATTGCCTCCCGGACCGATTGGTCGTGCGATGACCGCGCCGGTGCTTGTAGAGCCAATATCGGCCTCAGAGGCGCGTATGCCTGCGCTGCCGCTGATCTCCTGTGCGCCAAACCAGATCCAAGTCGACAGCACGCTGCCGGACGCACTGAACGGTTGGGGCGGCGCAGGCGGGACGATTGATCCCGCGCACTATGGGATCGAGCCGGTCGGTAGTCTGTTCGGCAGCAGCAGGTACCGCTGGCGGATTACACCCGAAACGTTCTTGGTCGATGACTGTTATTCGGGAATGATTGCCGAATTCTACGGGAATCGACCATCGTCTGTCGCCCCGGAATCCGCGCTGGTGGAGCTGCGCGATGTCACCCTGATCGGCGGGGTGCTTTATGCGCATGCGGTTGATTCAACCGCGATCATTCACGAAACCTGTCGTCCTAACGACCGCGACGTCATCTGGATGGCACCAGCTGAAAAAATCGCAGCGGCAAACCGTAAGATGTTCGCCGTGGATGGCTGGCGCTGCTTCTATCTGGGTTCGGCAGGCTCATTTAATTACGGTCACTGGCTGGTCGATGATCTGCCCCGATTGAAGGGCATTTTTCACATGATGGCGCAGGATCCTGGGCCAATCCGGGTGATTATCGAGTCGTTTGGGACCGAGATCGATCGGGTGCGAATCGAATCGATCAGAACATTGCTCGCACAGCCGATCCACGTGGATATTGTGGCGCGTCACGAAGCCTATCATTTCTCCACGCTGTATTACCCGACCCCGGTCAGTGAGCACCCGGTCCTGAAGTCGCCGATTGCGCTCGATTTTCTCGTGCGGCGTGCGCTGGAGACTGTTGGTCTCGCTCCGGTCGCGCAGGGCGAGGCGCGCCGCGTGTTTGTCGATCGATCGCCGACGCATGGGCGCACGCTGACCAATGGCGACGCGGTGCGAAGTCTGGTGGCGAGCCATGGCTTTGCGATCGTCAACCCCGAAGGGATGAGCTTTGGCGATCAGGTACGGCTGTTTGCCGGTGCTTCGGTCGTTGTCGGCCACATGGGGGCGGCGATGACGAACACGGTATTCTGCCGACCAACCACCACCATGCTGTATCTGGCGCCAGCGGGCTGGATTGAACCATTTTATTTCGACTTGGCGATGACGCGCGGCCATGAATATCAGGTGCTTTACGGGCCCGTCGCTGATCCCGAAGTGCCGCCCCATCAAAGTGACTTCGTCGTCTCGATCGAGGCACTTGAGGCGTGGCTTAGCGCCCTTTGACCCTATTATTGGTGCGGTGGGCCGCCAAGGGTTAGGCGGCCCTGCTGCTCTTCACCAGATTGTCGATCGCCAGCAATCCGGCCAGCAGCGCTTCTGCCTGATCGAGCGGAATCGCATTCGGACCGTCTGACTTGGCGTTTTCCGGATCGGGGTGCATTTCCATGAACAGCCCCGAAATGCCCACCGCCACGGCGGCGCGGGCCAGGGGGGCGACGAATTCGCGCTGGCCGCCGCTGGTTGCGCCCATGCCGCCGGGCAGTTGCACTGAATGGGTCGCGTCGAACACCACCGGGCATCCGGTGGCCCGCATGATCACCAGCCCGCGCATGTCTGACACCAGATTGTTATAGCCAAAGGTCGCCCCGCGGTCCGTTACCATCAGTGGCGCGGTGACCCCTGCCTCGGTTGCGGCGGTGCGGGCTTTGGCGGCCACATGGATCATGTCGCCGGGGGCCATGAACTGGCCCTTCTTGATGTTCGCGGCCTTGCCGCAGGTGGCAACGGCTTCGATCAGGTCGGTCTGGCGGGCCAGGAACGCGGGCGTCTGCAACACATCCACCACGCTGGCGACGGCGGCGACCTGCGCCGTTTCATGCACATCGGTGAGCACCGGCATGCCGGTTTCGCGCCGTACTTTTTCCAGGATGCGCAGGCCCTCGTCCAGGCCCGGCCCGCGAAACGAGCTGCCTGACGTGCGGTTCGCCTTGTCGAACGAGCTTTTGTAGATCAGCAAAATGCCCAGCCGTTCGGCAATGGCCTTCAGCGTTTCGGCGGTGGAGAGCGCCATCGCCTCGCTTTCGATGACGCAGGGGCCTGCGATCACGAACAGCGGATGGTCCATGCCCACTGCACGGCCGCAGAGCTGGGTCGTCATTTCAGTCATCGTCATCAAATGCCACGCTGTGCCAGGATAGCCTCGATAAACGGGATATCCTCAGGATTGTTGAGCTCCCAAAGGTCATGGCCCGGATCGCGCACTTCGACAATGCGTACCGGCCTGCCGGCCTCAAGAAAGCGAAGCTGCTCCAACCCTTCGAGCAATTCCAGCGTGCCAACGGGCAGCGCTGCATAGCCGCGAAGGGCCGCCACCCGGTACGCATAAACCCCGATGTGGAAGAACAGCGGTAACGCCGGATCGCCGATCCGCGAGGGCGGCAAATGCGGGATGACCGATTTGGAGAAGTACAGCGCTTCGTGGCAGTGGCCAAAGGTTACCGTGGTGCCGCCCACGCGCCCCGCGCGCTGATCATCGATCAGGCGGCGCTGCACATCAGGTGACGCGCGGATGACGGGGGTGGCGACGTCGATGCCGGGGTCGGCTGTCATTGCGGTGATCAACGCCTCGATCACCGCTGGCGGCGTCAACAAGGCGTCGCCTTGGAAATTCACGACGATATCCGGCAGCGCGTCGAGCGAATCGAGCGCAGCGGCGCAACGCTCGGTGCCGTTGGCGCAGGATTCGGGGGTCATCAGTACAGACGCGCCCGCCGCGCGTGCCGCTTCGGCAATCAGGGGGTGATCTGTGGCAACATGCACGCTGGCACCACCGGGCACGGCACGAGCCGCCGCCAGCGTCCACGCGATCAGCTGTTTTGATGTGCCGTCCGCACCGCGCAAAAGGGCCAGCGGCTTGGCGGGGTAGCGGGTTGATGCATAACGCGACGGAATGATGATCGCGACCCGCGGGGCCGCGCCGATGCCCGGTTCGACCATGCTGGTTTAGAGCCGAGAGGCGCGGAGAATGTCGTGCACATGGATCAGGCCAACCGGCAGCCTGGGGTTCAGCGCATGGGTGACAAACAGCGACGTGATCTTGCCCGATTCCATGGTCTGCAGCGCATCTTCGGCATAGGAGGATACGTCCGTGGTCGCCGGATCGCGCGTCATCACCGCAGCAGCGGTCGATTCGAGCAGCTGATCGGCATGGCGGCGCAGATCGCCATCGGTAATCACCCCGACGAGCATTCCAGCATCATCGACGACGCCGGCAATGCCAAAACTATGCGCGGTCATCTTCAGGATGACGTCGCGCATCGCCGTTTCCTGCGTGACCAGCGGCAGCTCGTCCTGCGCATGCATCAGGGCGGAAACCCGCGTGAGCCGCTGGCCGATATTGCCGCCGGGGTGCAGCGTGTTCAGCTTGGTGCGCGATACGCCGCGCAGGTTCATCATCGCAATCGCCAGCGCATCGCCCATCGCCAGCATCATGATGGCAGAGGTGGTGGGGGAGATATTCTCCGGGCAAGCCTCCCGCACCGAAGGCAGGACCAGGCGGACATCGGCCAGCCGCATGATCGTCGATTTCGGTTTCGATCCGATTCCGACCACGGCGATGCCGTTTTCAGCCGCATAGGCGACGAGATGCTTCAGTTCGCGGGTCTCACCCGACAGCGACAGCAACAGCAGCGTATCGCCGCGCATCACCATGCCCAGGTCGCCGTGCCCGGCTTCGGCGGCGTGCACGAAAAACGCCGGGGTGCCGGTCGAGGCAAAGCTGGCGGCGATCTTTCGCCCGACATGGCCCGATTTGCCGATGCCCGAGACCACGATCCGGCCGCGCGTGGCCATCAACGCCTCAACCGCGGCGACAAAGCTGTCGTCGAGCGCGTGGCTGAGAGATTCGAGCGCTTCGGCCTCGTCATCAATCACGCCGCGCCCATATGCCAGGATTTCCTGGCCGCGGGTCGCAACATCGTTGCTGGCCCCCTGCGCCCTGTCCATTGCCAACATCAATTATGCCCCCGACTATTTATGTCGTTTTTTGCGTCCCTGATCGCTGGTCGCTGATCAACTGGGACGATGCAAGCTGCATTGCAGCATTTGATCCAAATCCGAGCGAGAAGCATCTGTTTTTGCGCCCAGTTGAGCCATTCGGTGGCTGATCAGTGTGGCCCCGGTGCCCGATTGTCGCGGGTGAGGGCTGTTGGGGTAATGCCTGCCGCGCCTAATCGTTCCCCCCGATCAAGTCGCCAAGCCCGCCCAGCACTGATCCTTCACCGCGATTGCCACCGCGCCCGCCGGCCGCCGCGAGCATCCGCCCGGCCAGCCGCGAAAAGGGCAGCGACTGAATCCACACCTTGCCCGGCCCCGTCAGCCGCGCGAAAAACAGGCCCTCGCCGCCAAACAGCACGCTGCGCACGCCGCCTGCCGTCACAAGGTCGAAATCGACGCTGGGGGTATAAGCCGCCAGGCAGCCGGTATCCACATGCAACTGCTCGCCGGGGCCAAGCACGCGTTCCACCACGGTGCCGCCCATCTGGACGAACACCCAGCCATCGCCCTCCAGCTTTTGCATCACAAAGCCTTCGCCGCCGAACAAGCCCGTCATCACTTTGCGCTGAAACTGGATGCCGATTGACACCCCCTTGGCGGCGGCCAGAAACGCATCCTTCTGGCAGATCAGCGTGCCGCCCAGATCGGACAGCTTGATGGGCAGGATTGCGCCCGGCGTGGGCGCGGCAAAGGCAACGCGCGCCTTGCCGGTGCCATTATGCGTGAAGACGGTGGTGAACAGGCTTTCCCCCGTAACGAGCCGTTTGCCCGCGCCGAGCAGCTTGCCCATGAACCCACCACCCGCATCGCCGCTGCCGTCGCCGAACACCGTCGTCATGCCGATCGACGCATCTTTCCATACGAACGCGCCCGCCTCGGCCACTGCGCTTTCGCCCGGATCCAGCTCGATCTCGACGAACTGGAGCTCCTGCCCCTTGATCTCGAAATAGATATCATCGGCGATTCCAGCGCTGCGGCTGTGCTGCCAGGGGCTTTGCGTCATCGGGATCACTCCGGTTGTGAGTTGCGAAGATTATAGCCGGGCGGGGGTGATTCGCTACTAGGACAAGTAGGCGCAAACTGATCTCCCCTCTCCCATCGGGAGTTTGGGGTCGGTCATGCCCCCGGCATGACCTAAACAATACGGGGTATTGTTTACCCCAAACTGGTTGCGCAGACTTGGCAGCTTGCTGCCTAGTCGAAGCTGGGTGAGGGGCTCAGCGCATCGCAACCGGCACCGGACCACCGTCACCAAGCTTTGCTAGCCGCTAAAGCGGCAAGCGCCGCTATCCTCTCCCTCACGAGAGAGGAGAAAATCAGCTATCGCCTACTTGCGGACATTCGGCAGAACGTCCAGATTAGGGAATGAAGCGCGCGCATCTCATATTGATAACGGCTGCGGCCCTAATAGCCTGCTCCAAACAACCGGCAAGACAGGTCTCTGCAGTTGTGGTCAGCATTGCAGAGCACTCGAATCCGAAGTGGGATGCAGATCAATTAGTTGTTACTGCTAGAACCCTGGATGGAGCGATGGGCAGCAAGCCCGTTTTGCGGACTCGACTAAAGTGTCGAATTGGCGACACAGTTCATGGCGTCGCGCGTGGTGTTGCGCTCGAAATCGACGAGCGCGCCTGCGTGAAGTAGCATTCGCTCACCGCCACCGACCGCCGATCGAGCTTGATTCAGTAAGCCGCCCGCCCCCTAAAACAGCCCCTCAATCCGCCCTTCATCATCCAGCCCAATCGCCTCGGCGGCGGGCACGCGCGGCAAGCCCGGCATCGTCATAATTTCTCCGCATACCGCGACGACAAAGCCCGCGCCTGCCGCCAGTCTTACTTCTCGGACGTGGACGGTGTGGCCGGTCGGCGCGCCCAACATCGTGGGGTCGGTGGAAAAGCTGTACTGCGTCTTGGCGATGCACACAGGCAGATGGCCGAACCCCGCTTCCTCAAATCGGGCAAGCTGCGCGGTGATTGCCGCGTCGGCAGTGAAGCTGCCTGCGCGGTACAGCCGGGTGGCGACCGTTTTGATCTTGTCGAGCAGGGGCAGATCGTCGTCGTACAAGGGCGCAAATTGCGCTGATCCGGCCTCTGCCAGTGCGGCGACGGCATCGGCGAGCGCGGTCGCGCCAGCCCCGCCTTCGGCCCAGTGGCGGCACAGGATTGCCTGCACACCGTGCGCCGATGCGATGGCGCGGACGGCATCAATCTCCGCCTCGGTGTCCGTCCCGAAATGGTTGATCGCCACCACCACGGGCACGCCGAACTGGCGCACATTTTCGATATGACGCACCAGATTGACCGCACCGCGATGGACGGCGGCCACATCCTCGCCCGCCAGATCAGCCTTGGCGACACCACCATTCATCTTCAGCGCGCGCACCGTAGCGACGATGACGGCTGCCGCAGGGGCAAGCCCGGCCTGGCGGCATTTGACGTCGAAAAACTTTTCCGCCCCCAAATCTGCACCGAATCCTGCCTCGGTCACCACATAATCGGCCAGCCCGAGTGCCGCGCGGGTCGCAATCACCGAATTGCAGCCATGCGCGATATTGGCGAATGGGCCGCCATGGATGAAGGCCGGGTTGCCGCCCAGGGTCTGCACCAGATTGGGCTTGATCGCCTCTGCCAGCAGCACCGCCATCGCGCCGTCTGCCTTCAGGTCATGCGCGGTTACGGGCGAGCGATCGCGGGTATATCCGACCACGATCCGCCGCAGCCGATCCCGCAGATCGGCCGGGTCGCGCGCCAGGCACAGAATGGCCATCACTTCGGACGCAACGGTGATGTCAAAACCCGATTCGCGCGGGAATCCATTGCCAGCGCCCCCCAGCGACTGGACGATCTGGCGCAGCGCGCGATCATTCATGTCGATCACGCGCCGCCACACGACGCGGCGCACATCGATGCCCAGCGCGTTGCCCCAGTGGATATGATTGTCCAGCATTGCCGCCAGCAGGTTGTGCGCGGCGGTGACGGCGTGGAAATCGCCGGTGAAATGCAGGTTGATGTCCTCCATCGGCACCACCTGCGCATGCCCCCCGCCGGTCGCGCCGCCCTTTTGCCCGAAACACGGCCCCAGCGATGGCTCGCGCAGGCACAGCATCGTCTTGCGCCCGGTCAGGTTCAACGCATCGGCCAGCCCCACGGAGGTGGTCGTCTTGCCCTCCCCCGCAGGCGTGGGGCTGATCGCGGTGACCAGGATCAGATGGCCGGTCTTCCCGCCACGCGGCAGCGGCAGCGCGGCAGGATCGATCTTGGCCTTATGGCGGCCATAAGGCTCCACGGCGCTGTCGGGGATGCCCGCCCGATCGGCAATGGTGGCAATTGGTTGGAGCGGATAGCCGCGGGCGATGTCGATATCGGTTTGCATGGGCGCATTCCTAGCCAGCCGCCGCGCGCTGCGCCAGATGGCGTTGCCAGTGGTACGCGCTGGCGGGTAAGCGGCTGAGGCATGACCGAGCAGAACACCATCGTCCCCGATAGCGAGTTGCGCGGTCTGCTCGGCTGGCTGCCGGCACCCGCGCGGCCCTTTGCGTCGCTGGCGCGGTTTGATCGGCCGATTGGCTGGTGGCTGTTGTTCTGGCCGGGCGCGTGGGGCGTTGCGCTGGCCGGCGGGGCGATCGAGCGGTGGGATTTGCTGCTATGGCTGTTGCTGGGCGCTATCGCGATGCGCGGCGCGGGCTGCGTCTATCACGATATCGTCGACCGCGATCTGGATGCGCAGGTGGAACGCACCCGCCACCGCCCGCTGGCGAGCGGGGCAGTGTCGCTGCGCGCGGCTTGGGCTTGGCTGGTGGCGCTCTGCCTGGTGGGGCTGGTCGTGTTGCTGCAACTGAGCCCCTATGCCGCCCTGGTCGCCGTGCTGAGCCTGGCGCTGGTGGCCGCTTACCCGTTCATGAAGCGGATAACATGGTGGCCCCAGGCGTGGCTGGGGATGGTGTTTTCCTGGGCTGCCCTGGTCGGCTGGGTGGATGTGTGGGGAGCGCTGACGCTGCCGGGCACCTTGCTATACCTGGGGTCAATCGCCTGGGTGGTGGGGTACGACACGATCTACGCGCTGCAGGACCGCGATGATGACGCGATGATCGGCGTGCGATCCTCCGCGCGCGCCATGGGGCGCAATGTGCGCCCCGGCGTGGCGGCATTTTATGCGCGGGCGGTGGCACTTTGGTCGGCGGCGATATGGCTGGTGCGCCCGGATTGGCTGGCGGTGGCGGCGTTGCTGCCGGTGGCCGTGCACCTGGGATGGCAGGTCGCCACGCTGGTGCCCGATGACGGCGGCAATGCGCTCGCCCGCTTCCGATCCAACCGCACAGCGGGTCTGTTGATGGCCGCTGCCTGCGTCGTGGTGGGCACTGCAACGCGAATATAATCGGCAAGAGGTTCAAATTTCGGTGGATGCGCCCTAAGTCGGGGGGATGCACACATCTGACCAGGCCTGTGACCGGGCGCTTGATATCGTTACCCGCGCGATTGCTGCCGGAGCCGACGCCGCCGATGCCGTTTTTGCCGCCGATACCGCGCTTGACGTGTCGGTGCGTTTGGGCGCGCTGGAGGATGTGGGCCGGTCCGAAGGGGCGGAACTGGAGCTGCGGGTGTTTGTCGGGCGGCGCAATGCCAGCGTTTCCACATCTGACCTGTCGGTGGAGGCGCTCAATACGCTGGTCGAGCGGGCGATCGCGATGGCACAGGAAGCGCCCGAGGATGAATGGGCGGGCCTTGCCCCTGCCGACCGTCTGATGAAGGGCAAGCCCCCGCATCTTGACCTAGACGATGGCATCATGGTTGCCCCCGAAGCACTGAAGGAGCGCGCCCTTGCCGCCGAGGATGCCGCGCGGGCCGTGCCCGGCGTGTCGAACAGCGAGGGCGGCAGCGCCAGTGTCGCCCGGTCCGTAATGGGGCTGGCAACAAGTCACGGCTTTGCGCATGGCTATGCGGTGTCGAGCCACGGCGTGTCGGCCAGCGTGTTGGCAGGCAGCGGCGGCGACATGCAGCGCGATTATGCCTATCACGCCGCGCGGCACCTGAACCGTCTGGAAGACGCAGCGATGGTGGGCACCAAGGCGGGGGAGCGCGCGGTGAAGCGCCTGTCGCCCGGCCGGATCGAGAGCGGGCCGATGGCCGTGGTATTCGATCCACGCGTCGGCAACAGCCTGCTCGGCCATCTGGTCGGCGCGATTGCGGGATCATCGATCACGCGCAAGACCAGCTTCCTGCTCGACGCGCTGGGCACGGCGGTGTTCAGCACCGGCGTTACGGTTCGCGATGATCCCCACCGCCCGCACGGCATGCGATCCCGCCCGTTCGATGGGGAGGGATTGCCGGTATCGCCCGTTTGCCTGGTGGAAAACGGCGTGCTCAACACCTGGCTGCTCGACAGCGCATCGGCGCGGCAATTGGGGCTGGAGCCCACCGGCCATGCCTCGCGCGGGGTGGGCGGTGGCCCCGGGGTATCGTCCAGCAACCTGCATATGGAACCCGGCCATGTGCCCCCCGCCACGCTGATCGGCGATATCACGCACGGCGTGTACATCACCGAATTGATCGGCATGGGCGTGAACGGGGTTACCGGCGATTACAGCCGGGGCGCATCGGGATTCCTGATCGAAAACGGCGTGCTGACAACGCCGGTTGCCGAATTTACCATCGCCGGTAACCTGCGCGATATGTTCGCGGCGCTAACCCCGGCCAATGATCTCGAATTCCGCTATGGCATCAACGTGCCGACCCTGCTGATCGAGGGGATGACGGTGGCGAGTGGCTGATACGCACGCTGACACCCTGGCCGATGCCGTGGCCGCAGCCGCAGCGGAGGCGGGCAGGCTGGCAATGGCACGCTGGAGCGATGATTTCAGCCGCTGGGAAAAATCGCCCGGCAACCCGGTAAGCGACATCGACCTGGAGGTTGATGCCCTGTTGCGGCGGCGATTGTCGGCGATCGATCCGGAAGCAGGCTGGCTGTCGGAAGAAACCGCCGACAATGCTGATCGACTGGCGTGCCAGCGTTTATGGGTGGTCGATCCGATCGACGGCACGCGCGATTATCTGCGCGGGCGGCCCGGCTGGGCGGTTTCG
>JBBQDD010000002.1:0-32576 GCA_038319335.1 Sphingomonadales bacterium | reverse complement strand
CCGCGATCGACCTGCACACCCAGTCGCGCGGCACGGCCTATCCCATGTATGTCTTTGCGGGATCGGCGCGGGCTCGCGCGATCGGCGAGCTGATCGGGCCGGACATGATCAAGATCGATCCCGGCGTTGCCGGCAGTGTCGAAACCGAAATGCTGAAAAGCGGCGTGCCCGCCATCACGCTGGAACTTGAACGCCCGGAAATGTTCGATCCCGTGGTGATTGGTCGTGCCGTTGACGGCATCATGCGCGTGATGGTCGATCTGAACATGCTGCCCCCGGGCAGTGCCCCTGCCCGCACCGTCACCGCCTATGTCGGCGATACGCTGGCCCGGGTGGGCACCAGCCGGGGCGGCTATGCAACGTTGCTGGTGAAGCTGGGTGATGCAGTGACCAGGGGCCAGCCCGTCGCGACCATCGCCGACCCGTTTGGCCGCATCATCGAGACGCTGTCCGCCCCCGAATCGGGCCGGGTGAACACCATCGCAACCGATCCCTTGCGCGATCCCGGGGATACGGTGATGCGGATCCTGTACACCGCGCCCGCACCCGCGCCCGCCAAATCGGCCCGGTAAACAGACTACAACAGCGGCCAATCGCATGCGTTAGGGGCAATTTGAGACGCCACCAGACACAATCGAGCAACGTGAGTGACTTTTCGGTTACACTTATCAAAAATGTTGGTTGCACGGACGCGTTACTTTTTTGTTGCGTTGCAACGACTGTAAAGTTGTTACATCCCTAGTCAGTAATTTAATTGCTTCCTGGGGGAAATATGCGCTTGAATTCGAACCTGTCCGTGCTCGCCAGCAGCTCTGTTATTGCGTTGATGCTGACGAGTTCGGCGCACGCGCAAACGGCACCCGCCACTGAAACGGCGTCGGAGGATACAGCGATTGTCGTGACGGGCAGCCGCCTGAAGCGTGACCCCAATGAGACTTCCGCACTGCCCATCAGCAGCGTTTCTGCCGATCAGCTCCGCCAGGCCGGCAATACCGACGTATCGGCCACGCTCCGCACCATTCCGGCGCTGATCTCATCGGGCACCGTTGCCGATTCGCTTGAGCGCGGCGGTGGCGGGGTCGGCCAGGCGACACTCAACCTGCGCCAGCTGGGTTCAAACCGCACGCTGGTGCTGATCGACGGGTATCGGCACGTATCGGGCGTAGCGGGCGCGCAAACGGTGGACGTCGCGACAATCCCCAACGCGCTGATCGAGCGGGTCGATGTGCTGACCGGCGGTGCATCGGCGATTTACGGTGCCGATGCCGTCACCGGCGTCGTCAACTATGTGCTCAACAAGAATTTCGAAGGCTTCCGGATTGATGCACAGGGCGGCATCTCGTCACGCGGTGACGGCGAAACCTATCGGATCGAAGCCACTTATGGCCGCAATTTCGCGGGTGGCCGCGGCAATTTCAGCCTGACCGGCGGGTATACCGACGACGCCGAAATCCTGTTCGGTGACCGCGATTTCACCGCCGACAATGGCCGGGGCAACAACTCAACGACCTATCAGAACCCTGTCCGCCGGTTCCAGAAGGGCGATATAAACGCCACGACCACCCCCAATTTCGCCAATTATTTCCGCGTCGGCGGCCCCGGCCCGCGCACCAGCAGAATTTCGTTTGGGCCATCCATCCCGACAGCCGCACAGTTCGCCACGCTGTTCCCCGGGCGCACGCCAACGGCCGCCGAACAGGCGCTGATCGACCGCGCGGCCAATTCGCCGACATTCGTGATCGGGCGTCAGCCGGTGTTCGCAATCAGCTCCAACGCCGGCCTTATCTTCCGGGCCGATTTCGCCCGCTTCACCACCGATCTGAACAACAACGGCATCGCCGATTGCAACGAAAGCTATATCGGCTGGACGGGCTTTGGCGGCGGTGGCTGTTATGTATCGACGGCCAATGGCGGGGTACGTATTTTCCAGGACGGTATCATCTCCACCAGCCAGAACCAGTTTGGCGGCGATGGCGCCGTGGAGCGCACCAACCAAACCTCGCTGATCCCCGGCAGTGAGCGGTTTTACGGCGATTTCCGCGCCAATTTTGAATTGTCGCCAGCGGCAGAGTTTTTCATCGATGCCAAATATGCGCGGAACAACACCACATCGCGCAACAACTACAACACCTTCTACGATTCGTTGCTGATCTTTCCCGACAACCCGTTCACCCCGGCCGCATTGCAGGCCGAATCGAACGCGGCGGGCGGGCTTCGCGTCAGCCGCGACTTTCTGGATCTGGGGCCGAACATCCAGACCGCCAAGCGTGACACCTACCGCATTGTCGGCGGCGTGCGCGGTGCGATTGCGAGCAACCTGAATTACGAGCTCGTCGCCAATTATGGCCGTACCGATAACTCGGTGACGCAAAGCAATTCAGTGCTGTACGATCGCCTGTTCGCCGCCATCGACGTGGTGCGCGGCCCCGGCGGTCAGCCCATCTGCCGGTCCAACATCAGCAACGTGCCATATCCGGGCTCGGAAACATTCCCGTTCATCGAAGGCGGCTTCTTTACCTTCCGGCCCGGCGACGGCCAGTGCCGCCCTGCCAACATCCTGAACGGGGTAAACTCGATCAGCCAGGAAGCCGTGGATTTCATCACCACGCCCACGACCGATCTGTTCCGGCTGACTCAGTTCGTGATCACCGGATCAGTGACGGGCGATACCGGCGGCTTTTTCAACCTGCCGGGCGGTGCGGTGCAGTTTTCGCTTGGCGGCGAATATCGTCGCGAAACATCCAGCTCACGCTTCAGCGACCTTGAACTGGGCATCCTGCCAGCCAATTCACCCGCCGGCCCGGCGGGCACCTTTGTCGGCAATGTCTCGGCAAACCAGCAGCTGATCTTCGATCCATCGACCCGGACGCTGAACACCGGCGGCTCGTTCGATGTGAAGGAAGTGTTTGGCGAATTCTCGCTTCCCGTCCTGAAGGACAGGCCGTTCTTTCATGAACTGACTGTGGGCGCGGCGGGCCGCTATGCCGATTATTCCACGGTTGGCGGCGCGTTTACGTGGAACGTCAATGGCGTGTGGGCACCGATCCCCGATATCCGTTTCCGCGGCACCTATGCTCGCGCGATCCGCGCACCCAATATCTCCGAACTGTTCAGCCCGGCACAGGGGGCGACCTTCCGTCCATCGGATCCGTGCGACGCGGTGAACATCGGGGCTACGCCTGCCCGCCGCGCCAATTGCATCGCGGCGGCAACGGCGCTGGGCATCCCCAATGCGGCCGCCTTTATTTCCACCTATAGCGATCCGTTGACGGGGCGTTTTTCGGGCACTAGCGGCGGCAACCCCAATCTCGACAAGGAAACCGCATCGACCTTCACTGTCGGTGCAGTGTTGCAACCGCGCTTCATCCGCGGGTTGACGGTATCGGCGGATTACTACTCGATCAGCATCTCCAACGCGATCTCGGCCGTTACCGCGCAGGACACGGTCAACACGTGCTACGACAATACCACCTTCCCGAACCAGTTCTGCGCGCTGTTCCGGCGCAATGGGCCAACGGCAGGGCCCGCCACGTTCGGCTTCAACTTCCTGACCCAGACCCAGCTGAATTTCGGCCGGATTGAAACGGCGGGCATCGATGCCAGCATCAACTATGCGTTCTCCATTGCCACCGACTACAAGATCAACATCGGGCTGAACGGAAACTGGACTGAAAAGGTCAACCGCTTCTTCGATCCGGGCAATCCCACGCTGGTCAACCCGGCCCTGCGCGAGCTGAGCGTGCCTGAATTTTCCGGCACCGCGAACCTGAACATCAAGCGCGGACCGTTTTCGTTCGGCTATAACGTGCAATATATCGACAGCACGGCCGCGGCCGCGGCAATCCAGATTGAACGGATTGCAGTGGAGTTTGGCGATGCGGGCTTTGCACCAACCTATTTCATCCACGGCCTGTCGTTCAATATCGACGTGTTGAAGGACAGTGCGATTTATGGTGGCGTGAACAACCTGACGGACGCGCAGCCCTATATCTCAAGCTCGGCCTATCCCGTGTCGGGCTTGGGGCGGTTGTTCTTCCTGGGCTTCCGCACCAAGATCTAGGCCAGACGTCGGGCAATTGCCCGGTCGTTCAGTACGAAAAACGGCGGGGGAACAATCCCTCGCCGTTTTTCATTCGGTTACGGAAAATGGGGCGGGCAACCGCCCCAGCAACCACCCCAGCCCCCGCACTCAATACACCACCACACTCCGGATGCTCTCGCCTGCGTGCATCAGGTCGAACCCCTTGTTGATCTCATCCAGGCTCAGCACATGGGTGATCATCGGGTCGATCTCGATTTTGCCATTCATGTACCAATCGACGATTTTGGGCACATCGGTGCGGCCCTTGGCGCCGCCAAAGGCCGTGCCGCGCCAGTTGCGCCCGGTGACGAGCTGGAATGGCCGGGTGCTGATTTCCTTGCCCGCTTCGGCCACGCCGATGATGATGCTGGTGCCCCAGCCACGGTGGCATGCCTCCAGCGCCTGGCGCATCACATTGGTGTTGCCGGTGCAATCAAAGGTGTAATCCGCGCCGCCATCGGTCAGCGCGACCAGATGCGCGACCAGATCGCCGTCAACTTTGTTCGGGTTGACGAAATGGGTCATGCCAAACCGCTCGCCCCAGGGCTCACGCGCCGGATTGATGTCGACCCCCACGATGATGCTGGCGCCCGCCATCCGCGCGCCCTGCAGCACGTTCAGGCCAATCCCGCCCAACCCGAACACGATCACCGTATCGCCAACCTGCACCTTGGCGGTGTTCACCACCGCACCCACCCCGGTCGTCACCCCGCAGCCGACATAGCAGCTTGTCTTGAACGGCGCGTCAGGCCGGATTTTCGCCACCGCAATCTCGGGCAGGACGGTGAAGTTCGAAAAGGTTGAGCAGCCCATATAATGGAACACCGGCTGCCCCTTGTGGCTGAAGCGGCTGGCGCCATCGGGCATCAGCCCCTTGCCCTGCGTCGCGCGGATCGCGGTGCACAAATTGGTCTTGCCGCTCAGGCAGCTTTTGCACTGGCGACATTCGGGCGTGTAGAGCGGGATGACGTGATCACCCACCGCCACGCTGGTAACGCCCGCGCCGATTTCGCGGACCACGCCCGCGCCTTCATGGCCCAGCACGCTGGGGAACAGCCCCTCGCTGTCCAGCCCGTCAAGCGTATAGGCATCGGTGTGGCAAATGCCGGTCGCCATAATCTCTACCAGCACCTCGCCCGCCCGGGGCCCCGACAGATCAAGCTCGACGATTTCGAGCGGCTGGCGGGCTTCGAAGGCGACGGCGGCGCGGGTCTTCATGGCAGGTCCTTTTGGGTGCTAGCGATCATCAGGCTTTGGTGGTCGTCACCGCACGACTAGTGGCGCGCAACGCTTCGCGCAAACCGGCCACGCACCGATCATAGCTCCATTGGCTGATCATTTCGCGGCTTGCCTGGCCCATCGCTTTCATCGCCGCCGGATTGCCGACCAGCATTTCCAGCGCTGCGGCAATGCCGTCGATGTCGCCCGCGCGGTGGGTTGCCCCGTTCACCCCTGGCCGGACAAGATCGGTTACCGCGCCGATTTCCTGCGACGCGACGATCGGCAGGCCAGCGCACATCGCTTCATTGATCACCAGCCCCCATGCCTCTGCCCGGGCGGGCAGGCTGAAAATGTCGCACGCGCCGAACAGCCGTGGTAGCTCGCTCTGGTTGAAAAAGCCGGGGAAATGGATGGAAAGATCCGGGTTGTCGGCTGCCAGCGCGCGGAGTTCACTTTCCATCTCACCAGCGCCTGCCAGCACCAGGTGAAAGTCATGGCCACGCGCCTGCAGCATGCGCTGCGCGTAAATCAAATGGGCGGGATTTTTGCCGGGGGTGAATTTGGACGCGAACAGAACGATCGGGCGATCATCATGAACGCCCAGCCGGGCGCGAAACGCCCGACGCTCATCATCCGTCATTATCGCCGCCGACATGAAACGATCATTGTCGACGGTAAACGGAAAATCGAACAACTTGCGCTCCGGCACGCCCATCGCCCGGTAAAAGGCGCGATTGGGCGAACCGATGGCCAGAAAGCCATCGAGCATCGCATAATATGCCCGCATCACGGGTTTGCGAACGGCGTTCTTGATCGCGCTTCGCGGCAGGCCCAGATGCGTGTCGCACAGCGAAAATACCGGAATGCCCAGCCGTTTTGCCGCCATCGTCGCCACATGATTGGCCCCGACGCCGTGACCATGGATGACGACGGCGTCAAACGCCCCGTCGCTGATCACCTGCCAGATACCGGGTGCCAGCATATGGGTAACCCCGGTATCGAGCCTGCGCGTATCGGCACCGCGAACGAAAATCGGGTTGGTGCCCGACAGCAGATCAATGTCCCAGGTGAACGCCCTGCCAAATCCGCGATCGACATCGTCGCGCATGCCATGTTTGGTGAGGTAGACCGGCACCGCCTCGATATCGTCGCTATCGTTGATGCGGCGATACATTGGCGCGAAATACTGGATCGGGTGGGTGGTTACAAAAGCAACGCGCTTGCGGCGCGGCAGGCCGGGATCGCTCATTATCCGCGCGACTCGCCGATAGCGCACGCACGGTGCGGGGGATCATGTCGTCTGGCCATCGCGATCGCCCTGCCCTGTGCCCTGATACTTCCTGACGAGCTTAACGAAAGACGCGCGGCTTTGCCAACCAGCAGCCGGGGTGCCTAAAGAAACAGCTCCGCTGCCGCATCGATGATCGCCGCCGAATCAAGCCGGTATTCGCGGTACAGATCGGGCAGGTCCCCCGTCTGCCCGAACCGGTCGAGCCCCAGCGGCGACACGCGGTTGCCGCGCACCCCGCCAATCCAGCTGAGCGTGCCGGGGCTGCCATCGATCACGGTAATGAGGCCCGCGCTGGGCGATAATGCCCCTAGCAGGGTCGCGATATGCGCCGGTTCTCCACCGCACGTGCTCCACCGCGCCGCCCGCGCAGCGGACCAGGCGCGGTGGAGCAGATCGGGCGAGGTGACGGCCATCAGCCCGATGCCCGGCACATCCTCCCGCAACGCCTCCCACGCCGCCAGCGCCTCGGGCAGGATCGCGCCGGTGGCGATGATCGCGGCCTCTGCCCCGGGGGCGGGTTGCTTCAGCCAATAACCGCCCTTGATCGCGCCCGCTTCCCAGCGATCATCACCCCGCGCCACCTGCGCGATACTGCGGGTGGAAAGCCGCAGGTACACCGCACCGCCATCCGCTGCCTGCATGTGCCGGAATGCATGGGCCATCAGCAGCGCGACTTCATCGGCAAAGGCGGGTTCGTAATAGGTCAGCCCCGGCTGGCCCATGCCGATCAGCGGCGAATTGATTGACTGGTGCGCCCCGCCTTCCGGCCCCAGCGTCAGCCCCGCGGGTGTGGCGACCAGCAGGAAACGCGCGTTCATGTAGCAACCATAGTTCAGCGCATCGAGCCCGCGGGCGATGAACGGATCATACACCGTGCCAACCGGCATCAGCCGCGTGCCGAACAACGGCGCCGCGATGCCCGCTGCCGCCAGCATCAGGAACAGGTTATTTTCGGCAATGCCCAGTTCGATGTGCTGCCCCGCCGGGCGTCCCGCCCATTTCTGCGCAGAGGGGATGCGCGCAGCGGCGAACACATCGGCCATGTCCTTGCGGCGGAACAGCCCGCGCTGGTTCACCCACGCCCCCAGATTAGTGGAGACGGTGACGTCTGGTGAGGTGGTGACGATATGGTCGGCCAGCGCGCGCGCGGCGGCGTCGCTGGATTTTGCGAGATCGAGCAGGATTTTGCCAAACGCGGTCTGTGTCGCCTGCTCCTCCCCCTCGGGCACGGGCAGCCGATCCGGCACGGGCACCGGCGCGAAACCCCGATCCGCCACTTTGGCGTTCAGCGGCGACGACTCGACAAAGGCGCGCAATGCCGCTGCGGCGTTGTCGCCCAGCCCGGCAAACGGCACCCATTCGTCGCCGGCCGCGATGCCCATCTGGTCGCGCAGGCCCGCAATCTGCCCGGGGTTCATCAGCCCGGCATGGTTATCCTTATGCCCCGCAAAGGGCAGGCCATATCCCTTGACGGTATAGGCGATGAAGCAGGTCGGCGTATCGTCTGCGGCGCGAACAAACGCCTCCAGGATCGTCTCGATGCAATGCCCGCCCAGATTGGTCATCAACCGCGCCAGCGCCGCGTCGTCATGCCCGGCCAGCAGCGCGGCAACGCCGTTGCGATCGCCAATGTCGCGCAGCAATCGTTCGCGCCACGCTGCCCCACCCTGATAGGTGAGGGCCGCAAAATCAGCATTCGGGCACTGATCGATCCATTCTTCCAGATGCTTGCCACCGGGCTGCTTGAAGGCCGCGCGCTGCAGCTTGCCGTGCTTCAACGTCAGCACCCGCCAGCCGCATGTCTCGAAGATATCGTCGAACCGGTCGAACATCCGGTCCGCCGTCGTCGCATCCAGCGATTGCCGGTTGTAATCGACGATCCACCAGCAATTGCGGACATCATGTTTGTACGCCTCGATCAGGCATTCATAGATGTTGCCCTCATCCAGCTCGGCATCGCCCATCAGCGCGATCATCCGTCCGGTATCCTCAGGCGCCAGCTTGCCGTGCGCCACCAGATAATCCTGCACCAGCGACGCAAAGGCGGTGATCGCGACCCCCAGCCCGACGGAGCCGGTCGAGAAATCAACCGGGATCTGGTCCTTGGTGCGGCTGGGATAGCTTTGCATGCCGCCAAAGCCGCGAAACGCCTGAAGCTGCTCCAGGCTCTGGGTGCCCAGCAGATAATGGATCGCGTGCAGGATGGGTCCGGCATGCGGCTTCACCGCCACCCGATCATTGGGGCCGAGTGCGGCGAAGTACAGCGCGGTCATGATCGTCGAGATGGACGCGCAGCTCGCCTGGTGGCCGCCCACCTTCAGCCCGTCGCGACTATCGCGCAGATGGTTCGCATTATGGATGGTCCATGACGACAGCCAGCGCAGCCGCGCGTCGATCGTCTCCAGCGTGGCGATCAGGTCGCGGGATTGGACGATCGGGGCGGCGCGCGTAGTCATTCTGGTCTGCTTCGTGCTGGGCCGCGCGGGGTGCGGGGCATTGGTTACGGAGTTGGTTTTCAGGGTTTGGCGGCGAATGCAAGCGCTTGCCGGTCACCGCCCACCGCAACGGGACAGCCACGGCAAAAATCGCTGCCGACAATCGCCGCCGAATGGGATAAAGTCATGATTGAACGGGCAACAGGCCGCCGCTTGCATGCCCGCAGATTGGGCACGGACGAATCGCTTTGGTTTCTCGTGGGGGACAAGATGAGAGCTGCGAATTTTGGGCGATCGGGCGGGTTGGTTGCAGCGACGTTGCTGGCAAGCGCCGCCCTGCCGGCCAATCCCGCCATGGCGCAGGACGCACCGGGGGCCACCGATCTGGACGCCATCATCGATACCGCCAATGATCCGGCAGCCGCGCTTCGGCTGGCGCGCGAACAGGCCGATAGCGGTGATCCGATCGCCGCGGCAGCCACGCTGGAGCGCGCGCTGCTCGCCCGCCCCGATTCGGCGGCGGCACCGGTGCGGCTATATTATGTGGCCACTTTATGCCGTCTGGACCATACGGGGCGTGCGCGGATCGAACTCGACAAGCTGGACGGCCAGCGCATCAGCGACAGTGACTGGGCGGGAATCGTCCAGGCCTGCGGATCGATCACACGACCTGCAGCCCGCACGGCCAGCACCAGCGGCATATTCGGCCAGCTCGCGCTGGGCCTTGCCTATGATACCGATGCGTTGGGGGCGCTGGCCGTCAGCTTTGATTTTCCCGGCATCACCGGCGTTTCCGACGATGATTTCGCGTTCATCGCCAGCGGCCGGATTGAGGGGCGGACGCCGGTTGGCCAGGGCTATTTCTATGCCGGGCTGGCGGGCGAGACGAAGAACAGCTTTGGCAGTTCGGGGCTGGATTACCAGATCGGCACCGCGCGGATCGGCTATGGCCAGCAGGGTGAGCGGATCGGCTTTGCGCTGGGAGGTGTTGCCACCCATGCGCGGCTGCAGGGCGATCCGTTTGTCACGGAATATGGCGGGCAGGCCGAATTGGGCCTCTCCACCGGGCGCACCGGGCGAATCACGCTGCGCGGCGAGGCCGTGCACCAGCAGTATAATGGCTCCTTCCCCTTCTTTTCGCGCGACGGCGAACGCTATGATCTCGGCGTCGATTACCGCGCGGTTGACCGGCGGCGGGCGCAATGGGTGATCGGCGCGGCGTTTGAGGACAAGACGGCGGACACGCCCTTTCTGGGCTATCGCGGCGTGCGCGCGTATAGCGGGTTTCGCCAGCCGCTGGGGCATATCGGCAGCTATGGGCTGATCTCCTCGACGATCCGGTTCATCGATTTTCGCGACGCATTGTTCGTTACCGATCGACAGGAAACGCGCTTCTTCACCCGCGCTGCGCTGGGCACGCCGCTGTTCGGCAGCGATTTCGGTATCGAAGGCGGCATCAGCCACACCCGACGCGATTACAACCAATCAAGCTTCCTGCGCGACTATGACAGCTTTGGTGTTGACCTTCAGCTGGTATGGAATTTTGGCAAATGAGGAGTGATCCCATGATCCGCCGTCTGATTCCCGTTGGTGCCGCGCTGCTGGCGGCAACCGCCTGCCCCCCTGCCATCGCCCAGACGGTGGGCGTCAACGCTGCGGTGGTGAACAACGTGACGATGACGACCCAGGCCAACCCAAAGCGCCACCGCGCGGTGGTGAAGGAACGCGTGTCCCTGGGCAATGCGATTGAAACCGGGCGGGCAAGCCGGCTGCAGGTGCTGCTGCTCGATCGCACGATTTTTTCACTGGGCAGCAATTCGCAGATCAGGGTCGATCGGTTCATCTATGATCCCAGCCGACAGGCAAGTGCCGTCGGCATGTCGATCGCGCGGGGCAGCTTCCGTTTCATGTCGAGCCGGGCGCTGCACGCCAACCCCGGCCAGTCAGCCATCAACACGCCAGTTGCGACCATCGGCGTGCGCGGCACGATATTGGAGGCGGCGGTGGGGCCCGATGCGGTGCGGATCGCCGCGCTGGAGGCCGGGCTTGGCCGCTATACCGCCGATCCCGCCACCGCATCGCTCATCCTGCTGCGCGGCCCCGGCGCCGCTGCCCGGGGTGGCGAGACCCCCGGCGCGATTGATGTGAGCGCAGGCGGCGTGACCGTGCCGGTCGAACGCCCGGGCTATGCGGTGTTCGTGCCGGGGCCAAACCAGCCGCCGATTGGCCCGTTTCTGCTCTCTGCACGGGGATCGGCCTTGCTCAGCACGTTGTTAGGCACCGGCAGCGGCCGCGGGCTGATCAACGAAAATGATCTGCTCCGCCGCAATCCGCTGATCGACCAGTATTTTGAAAAGGGCAACAGCCGGACCCAGTAAGGCGGGGGGCCTGTGGCGCGATTTGTGGTCACCCGGCATCTGACGCTCCAAGCCAATCGTCCGCATACACGAGACGCTTCACATGCCGCCTGCGATGGCTGCTTGTATCAGCGATCGGCTTTGGCAGGTGGAGGGTGTTGTCGCTAAGGTCGGCGAGCTGGCACCGGCACCTTAGCCGCGCGGAACTTACAAGAAGCGGGAGTGGTGGGAATGAGCAATTCTGTACGGGCGGCGTTCGTGATCGCGATCGGGATCATCGTGGCGGTCTCTCTATGGATTTATTTTTCGCCTTTTCGAACGTGCGTTCGCTCATATGAACGCACTTCCGTATTGCCCGAGGAAGCCGTGCGCATGTGCGCTAAGAATGCAAACTGACATACCACCCCAGAATCTGATGGCTGGGTCGAACTCTGGCCACAACTTTCCTACAATGCCGCTTCTTGTTATTCGGCGGCCGCGCATACCCCCAACGGGCGGGCCGCTCATCCCCATCGTCGATATTCACCAACATCCGGCCCGTCTGCCCGGGCCTGAAACCATGCGTGATTGCCGCTTAAGGCCACACTTTGGTGCCAGTTGGCGGAGTTTCATGTGACTTTAAGCGCACAATATGGGCGATTTGGCCGCTACTTGGCCGCTTTTTGCGCGCAGAAACGGACAAATTCCGCGCAAATCACGTCTAATGGGTCGATTTGGACGCATTCATCATGCCCCACGCGGGTTACGTAGCTACTTTTCGGTCGGTTCGAAAATTCCGTCCCAGCCGTCGCCAGGCGGCTGCAATTCGAAACGGGCGATTCGTTCGGCATATACCGCATACAGCGCCGTCAGCCCGAACTGCGCGGCATAGGGGGCAGCGCTGGCGATATGGGTGAGGGCCAGCGCCCAATCCTGCGCCCAATATGCCGTCAGCATGTCGCGGTGCACCGCCTCCAGCCGCCGGAACCCGGCGGTGATCGCCATATCCTCCCCGCCGACCAGCGCATGGATGTGCTCCGGCGCCTCACGCCCCACCACGCGCACAAGATCAAGCGGCAGGGTCGCGAAATCGGGCAGATGCACCTGCAAGGCCGCACCAATCACGATCGGCACGGCGTAATATTTGGTCAGCCCCTCCAGCCGCGATGCCAGGTTCACCGTATCGCCGATCAGCGAGTATGACAGCCGCTGGGCCGACCCCATATTGCCGACGCAGCACGGCCCGGCGTTCAGCCCGATGCCGATCCGCACCTCGCCGGGCCAGGGCGTTGCGCTTTGTTCGGCCATCACGCGGTTCATCTGTTCCAGCCGCGCCACCATTTCCAGCGCGCCGCGCGCGGCATTGGCATGTTGATCGGGATCGTCCAGCGGCGCGTTCCAGAATGCCAGAATCGCATCGCCGATGAACTTGTCGATCGTCGCTTTGCGCGCCAGCAAAATGTCACACATCGGCGTCAGGAAGGCGATCAGGAACTGGATGATCTGTTGCGGGCCCATCGTCTCCGAAATGGCGGAAAAGCGGCGGATATCGCAGAACAACACGGTCATTTCGCGCACTTCGCCGCCGAGTTCCAGCTGGCCGGGATCATCGACGATCCGCTTGACGAGCGCAGGCGACAGATACCGGTCAAACGCGCGGTGGATATAGGCGCGCTGCCGCTCTTCCCGGTAATAAGTCACGCCGGTGCCGACGATATAAACGATCAGCAGCGCCAGCACCGGATAGGTCGGATCAAGCAGATAGTGATAGCGCAGGAACGCCAGCCAGCTGCCCAGCATGATCGCCGCCACCGCCGCCACGCCCAGCACCGCGCCACGCATCGCCCCCAGTCGCGGCAGCAGCAGCGCGAGCATCAGCCCTGCCACCAGCAACAGGCTGCGCTCCAGCCCCGAAGCCCAGTCAGGCCGCACCAGATAGCGGCCCAAAATCATCTGCTCGACTGCCTGGGTGTGAACCATCACGCCGGCTTCACGATCGCGCAGCGGGGTCGATACCAGGTCGCGCAGGCCCGCAGCACCCGTGCCGATGAATACGATCCGCCCGCCAAACGCAGCCTGCATCTGGCTGGGGCTCAGCGCGCCGGTCAACACTTTCCATGCCGGAATGGTGCGGGCGGGATGCGGCGGGGTGAAATAGAGCCACAGCTCGCCCGCAGGCGTGGTCGGCACTTCAAACGCGCCGACCTTCAGCGAAACGACCTGCGCCGCGCCGCCGCCCCATTCGCCGCTGGCGCTGGATGATTTGACGATCACCGATCCCGCCTCCTGCGCGGTGCGCAGCGCATCCAACGACAGTGACGGCAGCAGCTGGCCGTTTTGCGCGGCGATCAGTGGAATTTTGCGGATAATCCCATCGCGGTCGCCGTTCAGGCTGACAAACCCGGCACCGCCCGCCGCATCGCGAAACGCGCGCAGCGGCTCGATCGCGCTGGAAAATGCCTGGACGGCACCGGCAGGCGACGATCCGGCCAGCGCCAGCCCCGCCTTTGGCTCCACCGTTGCCCCCGTCCCGTCACGCCCCAGGAAAAACCCCAGCGTCACCGGGGCCTGCGCGATCGCGGCGGCAAGGGTCGCGTCGTTATCCGGCAGTGCGCGCAGCGCGCCGAGTGCGGGGGATGCAGCATTGGTGCGGGCCAGATGCGCCGCAATCCGGGCAGGCGACGTGCGATCGGGCTCGGAAAAAACGACGTCATAGGCAATCGATGCTGCCCCGGCATCGCTGATCCGGCGGGTAAGATCGGCAATGTCCGTGCGCGGCCAGGGCCATTGGCCCAGCTGCCGGATCGATTCGTCATCGATATCGACGATGCGAACGGGCGCGTCCTCATAGGGGCGGGGCGCTGCACGCTGATAGCCGTCGAACAGCAACAGCCCCAGCCGCTCCAGCTGCGGCACGCCCACCAATTGCAACAGCGCGACGACCAGCAATGCCGCCAGCGACGGCAACAACGCGCCGCCCCTGCCCTTTTTCACCCGCCGCCCCGCGCCATCGACCATGGATCAAGCCCCTATCGCCGCTGCCCCCGCCATAGCAGCAATTCGGTGGCGGTGCGCGCTGCCATCAGGCAACCAGCCCGCCGTCCACACAATCACCGTGCGGGGTGGTAGCTTCGCTCGATCTGGCCCTTCAGATCGGCCCGGTTGAACAGCACCGACTTGGTCTTCATCGCCACAAACAAGGGGGCCTGATCGGCATAATGCGGCGAGCTTGCATCAAGCGTTGCCGAACCGAACTGGTGGATGCTGCGCGACGACAGCTTGCCTGCCTTGTCCCAGCTGACGAACATGATGAAGGTATCGCCGCCATTGCCCGTCAACGTGCCGTCATCCTGTTTCTTGCCGTACACCGCCCGGTACACATCCGGCCCGCCCGCAATCGGCAGATCGACCTTGCCGCGCCGGAGCCGGTTTACCTGGCCCCATTGCGGATCAAGCCGCCCGAAATGCTTCTTCAAATGCGCGATCGCGGCGTCCAGCGCGGGGCGGAGTGGCGGGGTGGGCTCACCCATTTCCAGCGCGCGGCCAATCGGCTCCCCCATCAGCACCGCCAGCGCAGCGCCGCGATTGGCGGTGTCGGTACGCCGATCCCAGTTTTTCAATATCGCCTGCGCCGCCGCCAGATCGGCATTGCCCCGCGCATCAAAAGCCAGCGCCTGCGTGATCAGCCCGGCCAGCACGCTCTGGTCGCTATAGGCCAGATCATATTTATACGCGTCGAACTCCTCCGGCGTGATCGATGTGTCGCGCGCATAGGTTTCCAGCACGCGGTGCGCACGGTTGGTCATGTTGGTTTGCAGGCCCAAATTATGGGCCAGGCTTTCGGGCTTGATATTGTCTGCCGGGTCGCTGGCGATCAGCGGATTGTTGTTCGAATTGAACACATAGCCCGACTTCGGATTCCACAATTGCGGCAGCTGCGCAAAGGGCACACGCTGCGTCCACAACAGATCGGCACGGTCCCCCGGCAGTGTGCCTGCCCAGTCAACCCCGTCCTTGCGCACCGGAAACTGGCCGTTCGACAGATAGCCGATATTGCCCTTTTCATCGGCATAGATGAAATTGATGCTGGGCAGCGCCTGCATCGCCATCGCCGCGCGCCATTCATCCAGCGATCGCGCCTTGTTCATCGCCATATACTGGTTCGGCTGGCGCACTTCATGCTCGCCGGCATAGCTGAGCGCAAAAGTACCGTGATCGGTTTCGAACACCGGGCCATGGACTGACCACAACACGTCGCGGTTCACCGTCCAGAGGATGGGACCGAAAATCTTGACGCGAAAGCTGGCGACGGATTTTTCAAAGGCGCGCCATTTGCCGTCGAAATAATATTGGCCGGGCTTGGCGGGATCGGTTTTCAGCCGATAGATATCGGACAGATCGGGCTTGTTGACTGTGCTCGCCCAGCCGAGATGCGCATTGTGGCCGTGCAGCATGAACGGCGATCCCGGGAAGAAACCGCCCGCGACGTGCCAGCCCTCACCGCTATCCAGCACCGCTTCATACCAGGCGACAGGCCCTTCATAGGGCTGGTGCGAATTGACGAGCAGCCGGGTCGCCCCGTCCGACGAACGCGACGGCGCAACCGCAATGCCGTTCGATCCTTTGGGCGGCGAGGTATCGCGCGCGGGCGATTTTTCGGTGATCGACTTCAACACCTTGTCGAGGCCGTAGAAAAACGGCCCCCGAAAGATCGTCCCCGCCGCCACATCGCGGCCCGATATCGGGATGACGCCCGCTGGCACCAGTTCGGGATGCTGCGCAGCATATAGGTTCACCCCGTCGGCATAGCCCTGCATGATGGCGCGGTTTTGCGGGGTGATCTGCGCTTCGTAACCCGCCGCCACCTTTTCCCACACGCGGAACAGGCGGACGAGATAGTCGCCGACGGCGGCGTCCTTACCCTTGGTCTCAGCGGCCCGGCCCCGCGTCGTCAGCACGGCATCGACGATGGTCGCAAAATCATCCTCGCTATGTGCATAACCGATGCCGAACGCGACATCGGCATCGCGCTTGCCGGAAACATGCGGCACGCCGAACCGGTCACGCTCGATCAGCGGATCATAGTTCTTCGCCTTGGCGATCAACGGTGCCGTATCGAAATCGCGGCCGACCGATGCGATGCGGACGCCCGCTGCATAGGCCGCGACACCCGCCAGAATGATGACAATCAAGCCCCAGAAAATCTTCTTCACGCGGACGCTCCCCTATTTGGACCCTGGTGTAGCGGCCCGTTTCCGGAAGCCAACACGCTTTATCCGGCACCCCGCCAACGCGCTGGCCGAAACCACTGGCGCCCACCGGAAATCTGTTCGAAACAGGCAGGGGAGGTGCCGACGTGAACCAGCCGATCGTTCGTCCAGCGCGACAGCGGCTTGCCCGCGAATGGTGGCGCGGCGCGACCATCTATCAAATCTATCCGCGCAGCTTTGCCGATTCGAACGGCGACGGCATCGGCGATTTGCCCGGCATTACCGCACGGCTCGATCATGTCGCTTCGCTGGGGGTTGATGCGATCTGGCTGTCGCCCTTCTTCACCTCCCCCATGAAGGATTTCGGCTATGACGTGGCCGATTACCGCGGTGTCGACCCGATTTTCGGCACGCTCGACGACTTTGACGCGCTCATTGCGCGCGGGCATGCGCTGGGGCTGAAGATCATCATCGACCAGGTCTATTCGCACACATCCGATGCGCATGGCTGGTTCCAGCGCAGCCGTGCCGATCGCAGCAACGCATATGCCGACTGGTATGTCTGGGCCGATGCCAAGCCGGACGGATCGCCCCCCAGCAACTGGCAATCGGTGTTCGGCGGCCCCGCCTGGACGTGGGATGCGCGGCGCGGGCAATATTACATGCACAATTTCCTCAGCAGCCAGCCGCAGCTGAACCTGCATCTGCCCGCCGTGCAGGACGCGCTGCTGGATGTCGCGCGGTTCTGGCTTGATCGCGGGGTCGATGGGTTCCGGATGGATGCGATCAACTTTTCGATGCACAATCCAGCGCTGACCGATAATCCGCCCGCGCCGCCCAGCGATGCCCCGCGTACCCGCCCGTTCGACTTTCAGCTGCATATCCACAACCAGTCGCAGCCGGAAATTCCCGCCTTCATCGCGCGGCTGCGCGCCGTGCTTGACAGCTATGGCAACCGCTTCACCGTCGCAGAAATCGGCGGCGAGGATAATGATCGCGAGATGAAGGCGTTTACCGCCGACAACCGCCATTTCGACAGCGCTTACGGCTTTGACTTTCTGTACGCGCGGCAATTGACCCCCGGCCTGGTGCGCGACGCACTGGCGCGCTGGCCGGATAGGCCGGGGCTGGGCTGGCCAAGCTGGGCCTTTTCCAATCACGATGCGCCGCGCACCGTTTCTCGCTGGGCGGCCCCGCATCACCGCGATGCCTTTGCCCGGCTGGCGATGATGCTGTTGCTGTGCCTGCGCGGCGACGTGTTCGTCTATCAGGGCGAGGAGTTGGGGCTTGACCAAGTCGATATCGGGTTTGACGACCTGCAGGATCCCGAAGCGATCGCCAACTGGCCGCTGACCCTGAACCGCGACGGCGCACGCACGCCGATGCCATGGCAGGATGATGTGCCCGCACTGGGGTTTTCAACCGGCAAGCCCTGGCTGCCGATCGGCCCGGGCCATGCCGCGCTAGCGGTCTCGCGGCAGGAGGCAGACCCGGCATCGATGCTGACGCTCACCCGGCGGCTGATTGCGCTGCGCAAAATCAGCGACGCGTTGTTGCTGGGCGCGATGCGTTTCGTCGAGGTGTCGCAAGCAGTGCTCGCTTTCGAGCGATCGGTGGATGGTGAGGCGGTGCTGTGCGCGTTCAACCTGAGCACAGAAAACGTCGAGTGGATGCCCGCCGATCCGGATCACTGGCAGATCATGGAACGCGTTGGCGGGGGCGCGGGATGGCAATTCGGCCCTTTTGCCGGGATTATCGCCGAGCGGATAAAGATGTGAGGGGCGATCAGATGCGAAAGTGGATGCTGGCGGCGATGGTGCTGCTGTGCGCGGCGCTCGTTTCCTCCGGCAGCAGTGCCTCAGCCAAGCGGATGCCCGAGGGCAGGTTCGTCGATCTGCCCGCCATCCCCTCAACCCATGTAGCGCCGCCGCACATCTCTATCTGGCTGCCGCCGGGCTATGATCGCGGGCGAAAGCGCTACGGCGTGGTGTATATGCAGGACGGGCAGAATATTTTCTTCAACGCCAAATCGGGCTTCGGGAAGGCCTGGGAGGCGGATAAATCGATATTGCGGCTGATCGCGTCAAGGCAGGCCGAACCGGTGATTATCGTCGCGGTTTGGAACGCCGGTGCCGCGCGCGGCCGCCATTATTACCCGCAAGCCATTTATGCCGCTGCCCCTGCCTGGGCAAAGGCAGCCGCTGATCAGTTCCACAAATCGCCGATTGTGTCCGACGCGTATCTGCAGTTCCTGACCGGTGAGCTGAAACCGATGATCGACCGGCAATATCGCACGCGGGCAGACCGCGATCACACGACGATTGTCGGCGCGAGCATGGGCGGGTTGTTCGCGCTTTATGCGATTGCCGAATATCCGCAGGTTTTTGGCGCGGCAGGGTGCGTGTCGACCCACTGGCCGCTATCAAACCCGGTGATCAAGGCGGCGCAGCGCGATGAGATGCTGGCGGTGTGGGGCAATTATCTGACGGAACGGCTAGGCCCGCCCGCCGGGCGGCGCATCTGGTTCGATCACGGCGACAAGACGCTCGATGGCTTTTACGGCCCCTGGCAATCGGCGATCGATGCCCGGCTGGTGCGGATCGGCTGGCAGCCCGGCAGTGATTTTTCCACCCGGGTCTATCCCGGCGGGGCACATGATGAGGAATCATGGGCCGCACGGCTGGACGATATTTTCGGCTGGCTGCTGGCCGCGCACGAATGACCGCTGTTTCAAAGGACCATCCATGGCGCTGACCCCCGCCCTCACCGCCGCCCCTGCCGCCACTGCTGACGATTCCAGCAATGGTGTGGACTTGCCCGATCTGCGGCTGT
Source organism: Sphingomonadales bacterium (assembly GCA_038319335.1). Classification (GTDB taxonomy): domain Bacteria; phylum Pseudomonadota; class Alphaproteobacteria; order Sphingomonadales; family Sphingomonadaceae; genus Sphingomonas. Next base: position 13,170 of record JBBQDD010000002.1, on the reverse strand, counting down.
TCGTGTTTGCGCTGTTCTTCATTTTCGGTGGCATCACCAGCCTGAACGACGTCATCATCCCCAAGCTGAAGGACTTGTTCACGCTCAGCTATGCGCAGGCGTTGCTGGTGCAGACGGCGTTTTTTGCGGCCTATTTCGTCTTTTCAATTCCGGCCGCCGCGATTGTGCGCCGCGCAGGCTATATGCGCACCGCCGCGATTGGCCTGCTGACGATGACGGCAGGGTGCCTGTTGTTCATCCCCGCGTCGCAATCGGGCCGGTTCGCGCTGTTTTTGCTGGCGTTGTTCGTGCTCGCGGCGGGGATCACGACGGTGCAGGTGGTTGCGAACCCGCTCATCTCGCTGCTCGGCCATCCGCGCACCGCGCATAGCCGGTTGACGTTCGCGCAAGGGTTCAACTCGCTGGGCACGACAGTGTTTCCCTATGTCGGCGCCGTGCTGATCCTGGGCAGCCTGGCCACCGTCGATGCCGCTTCGCTGACTGGCGCGGCGCTGGATGCCTATCGCACGGAGGAAACCCGGGTGGTCGTTTACACCTATCTGGGGCTGGCCGCCGCATTGGTCGTCGTTGCAGCCGTGGTGTGGAGCCGCCGCCACCGGTTGAGCGAGGCCCCGGCGGAGAGCGGCAGCATCCTGCGCGCGTTCGATCTGCTGCGGCGGCCTCGCTTCGGCATGGGCGCGGCATGCATTTTTCTTTATGTCGGCGCAGAAGTCGCGATCGGGTCGCTGATCGTCAATTACCTGATGCTGGCGGATACGCTGGCGCTGCCTGAGCAAGTAGCTGGAAAGCATGTGTTTTTCTATTGGGGCGGCGCCATGATTGGCCGGTTCATCGGGGCCTATGCGCTGCGGCTGGTGTCACCTGGCAAGATTCTGGCGGGCGTGGCGACGGGATCGATCCTGCTGATCCTGGTGTCGGCAAACAGCACAGGAGCCGTTGCCGCATGGTCGCTGCTGGCGATCGGGCTGATGAATTCCATCATGTTTCCCACCATCTTCAGCCTGGCAAGCGAAGGGCTTGGCCCGCGCGCACCCGAAGGATCGGGCGTGATCGCGATGGCGATTGTCGGCGGGGCGATCATCCCGCCGCTGACCGGGCTGATCGCGGATGGCAGCAATTTACAGTTCGCGCTGATCCTGCCGGCTGCCTGTTATGCAACCATCGCTGGCTACGGCATCTATGCCCGCCGCCCGGCGCTCAATCCGGGCTGACAGCGCCCGGCGGGGTCGCCCGCACCAGCCGGAACCCGACATGGTTTGCGCCCAGCCCGCGTTCCTGGAACTGGCGGGCCGACGGGCGATAGCGCGCGCAGTAATTGGCCGCGCACAGATAAGACCCGCCCTTGATGACATGGCTGTTGGCATCACCGGCGGCCGCGTCGCGGGTCCATTCCCAGACATTGCCGATCATGTCGTACAGTCCGAACGCATTGGGCTGGAAACACCCCACTGGCGCGCGGGTGGTGAACCCGTCCAGCCCCAGGTCGCGGCGCGGGAACACGCCCTGGTAATAATTGGCCTGGGGAGTGCCGCCTGCATCAATCGGCTCGGGTGCCGCCGCTTGCCCCGCACGCGCGGCATATTCCCACTGCGCTTCGCTGGGCAAGGATTTGCCTGCCCAGCGCGCATAGGCTTGCGCATCTTCATACGCGATCTGGACGACGGGATCGCGGCCATGCCCTGCAATCGTCTCCTGCGGTCCCGATGGATGCCGCCACTGCGCGCCCACCACCCAGCGCCACCAGCGCGCATCGCGCGCATCGGGCACGCTGAACACCGCTGAGCCCGGCAATTGCATTTCCGGCGGCGCACCGGGCAATGGCGGCGGCGGGCGCTCTGCCATGGTCCGGTATCCCGTCGCTGCCACGAATCGCGCGAAATCCGCATTGGTGACTTCATGGACGTCGATGGCAAAGGGCGCGACATGCACCCGCCGGGCTGGCCCCTCCTCCGGGTAACGCGGATCGGTGCCCATCATGAAATCGCCACCGGGCAGCTGCACCATGGCCGGTCCAGGGATGGCCGCGCAGGGTTTGGTCGCAGCACTATCAGGCCGCGCGCTGCACGCCGCCAGCAGCAACACCGTGCAGCACAGGATCAGATTCGAGCGCACCGCGTTTGCCCGCCGGCGGCGGAGCGGGTGACGATCAATCCGCGCGGCGCGGCCATGGTGCGTGGGTGACGACGCCATCACCAACCGCTGCGGAATCTGGCCGAAAATCGCGCGTTTCGAACCCGCACTGCTATCCCCGCCCCAATTCCACCAGTCGCCAACACAATATCTACGCGCTTGATCTTGCGATGGAAGCGGCAATTGCGCCCTGCCGAACGTTGCGGGCAGCGCCCGGTCTCAGCGCGCCAAGTCAGCGAACCAAAGGCGCCAAATTGGCGATTGAGCGTGCCGCCGATCGCGGTTACCCTAATGCCGACATGCGTGACTGGCGATCAGGTGGAGCACCACCGGGGAGCGCATGGCGTCTAACGCCGTATCGCCTGGGCATCCTCAACCATTGCCGGAGGTGTGCATGCCCGAATTGTCCCCCATTCACGTATCGTTCCTGCTGTTCCCCAACGTCACCCAGCTTGACCTGACCGGCCCCGCGCAAGTGCTGTCGCGGCTGGGCAATGTGACGATCGATCTGGTCGCGCGCACCCTGGATCCGGTGTCGACCGATGCCGGTTTTTCGCTGCTGCCCACCGCCACTTTCACAGGCGCCCGCCAGCCGGATATCCTGTGCATCCCGGGCGGTTTCGGCACAGCCGATGTGGTGGAAGACGCGCAGACGCTGGCCTGGGTACGTCAGGCGGCAGCGGGTGCCACCTGGGTGACCAGCGTGTGCACCGGATCGCTGATCCTGGGCGCGGCGGGGCTGTTGCAGGGGTACCGCGCGACCACGCACTGGGCATCTCACCACATGCTTGCCCGGTTCGGCGCGATTCCCGTGCAGGAACGCATTGTATTTGATCGCAACCGTGTCACCGGCGGCGGCGTGACGGCAGGCATCGACTTTACGCTCGCGCTGACAGCGGCAATCCGGGGGGATGACCATGCCCGGTTCGTCCAGTTGAGCCTGGAATATGACCCCGCCCCACCCTTTGCCGCCGGATCACCCGCCGGGGCGGGCCCGGATATCCTCGCGCGCTATCAGGCGTTTACGGGCAAGCTTCGCGCGGACAGCGATGAGCGAATGGCCGCTGCCGCCGCCCGGCTTGCCCTACCTGACGATCAGGGGTGAGGCTTCAGCCCCTTCAGCTTGTGGCGCACATACCATGCCACGGCGATCACGATCACCACGCCGATCACCAGATCGGCACTGTGGAACGCGGCCTTCATCCAGGGGCTGTTGTTCCACTGATCGCCCAGCACCATGCCCACATAGGCCAGCCCGAAGCACCACGGCCATGAGCCGATGAATGTGTAGAGGTGGAATTGCGGCAATGGCATCCGCGCGACCCCGGCGGGGAAGGCGATGAACGACCGGATCACCGGCAGCAACCGGCCAATCAGCACCGCGCTGTTGCCGTACCGGTTGAAGAAACGGTCGGCCGCGTCGATTTCGCCGGGACCGATCAGCACATATTTGCCCCAGCGCAAAAAGGCCGGGCGGCCCCCGCGCTTGCCGACTTCATAGGCCGGAATCGACCCCAGATTGCACCCGATCGCGCCCGCGGTTGCCGCCAGATACAGGTTGAACTGGCCTGTTGAGACGAGATAGCCGGCGAACGGCATGATGATTTCAGACGGTAACGGGATGCACGCGGATTCAATCGCCATCAGCAATATGATGCCCAGATAGCCGCCGCTGGATATCACCCAGATCGTAAAGCCTGCCAGGATGCCAAGAATATGTTCGACCATGGCCCGGCGATTGCGCGAATAGCAGGTCGATTGGAAGCATTTTCTGGCCGGGGCCGCTTGCGGCCAGTGCGCGGACGGGCAAAGCGCAGTGGATGACAAGCGGCGGCGGCATTTCGCTGGCGCCGCCGCCGCCCATCCTCTTAGTCGTGCGTGCCCCAGCGCCAGTGCCAGCCGCCATCGGTTTTGGCGTAGGTGAGCGCAGCAAAGGGCACTGCCAGTGCGATGACGACCGCAATAATCGCCACGGGATCGCGGACCATCGCTGCCGCCGCGATGACGATGGCGACAAAGCCGACCAACGTCGCCCAGCCCTGCCACGTCACCGGGGTGGCGCCAAAGCCGAACAGCTTGGTGGCGAACCAATAGCCGTCGCGGACCCGCAGTTCCTGCCGAAGATCATCAATCAACATCGTCTGTCTCCATCCTGGGCGGCCTGCCCCGCCGTGGCATTTCACTCTGGCTAACCTTGATGCCGCGCTTGGCCAGTGCCTCGCGAAGCAGAAACTCAACCTGGCCGTTCACGCTCCGCAATTCAGCCGCTGCCGTCCGCTCGATCGCTGCGTACAAGGCGGGATCAAGCCGGAGCGGAAACGCTTTTTTGGAAGGGACGGCCACCTGCCGGCCCCGTCAATACAGCGAGCCGGCATTGACGACGGGCTGCGTATCCCGCTCACCGCACAACACCACCATCAGGTTCGATACCATCGCCGCGCGGCGCTCATCATCCAGCTCGACGACATTTTTTTCGCTCAGCATGTCGAGCGCCATTTCAACCATGCCCACCGCACCCTCGACCAGCGTCTTGCGCGCTGCCACCACGGCTTCAGCCTGTTGGCGACGCAGCATCGCCCCGGCAATTTCCTGCGCATAGGCCAGATGCGTGAAGCCGCATTCGTCCACCGTGATGCCCGCAACCACCAGCCGATCGATCAGCTCGCGGCGCAATTCGGTGCCAACCTGATCATGGTTGCCGCGCAGCGTGATTTCCTGATGCTCGAAATCATCATAGGGGTAACGCGATCCAATGGTCCGCACCGCCGCCTCGATCTGGGCGAGCACGAACGCCTTGTAATCATCGATATCGAACAGCGCCTGTGCGGTATCGGTAACGCGCCACACCACCTGTGCTGCCATTTCAATCGGGTTGCCGCGCAGATCGTTGACCTTGATCTTTTCCGAAATCAGGTTGTTCGCGCGCAGCGAAATTTTCTTCTTGCCCATCCACGGCCAGGTCCAGCGCAGGCCGTTCACCCGGTCGCTGCCCTTGTACGCGCCGAACAGCGTGATCGCGGCGGCCTGGTTGGGCTGCAGCATGTAAAAGCCGCCAACCACAAAGGTGAAGGTTACCGCCGAAACCAGCACGACCGCCAGCGCCATCGCCTTGTCGACAGACATCAGCGCGATGCCGCCGGCAATGCCCAACAGGGCCAGCAACATTACGGCCAGCATCAGATAGCCGCTGGACGCGCTGGCCGGATAATCCTTGCTGCGCGTCATTGCCTCGGTTGCCTCAATCGACTCGACCATTAGTGCCTCCCGTTAATGTGATATCATATTTATATCGATTGAGCGGGCCGCGCAAGCGATTTCGTTGCGCATGCGAAAAGGGGCGGCGCTGCCTGTGCACCGCCGCCCCTTTGCTTCTTTGTCCCTCGCGAGAGGGGCTTTCGTTACTTCAGGACGATCGTCACCGCGCGGCGGTTCTGCGCCCAGCTGCCCTCGTCGGAGCCCAGTGCGATCGGGCGTTCCTTGCCATAGCTGATCGTGGTGATCCGCGTGGGGGAGATGCCGCGGGCGGCCAGATAATTCTTGGTCGCGTTGGCGCGGCGATCGCCCAGCGCCAGGTTATATTCGCGGGTGCCGCGTTCGTCGCAATGCCCCTCAATCGTGACGGTCACGTTCGGGTAGCGGGCAAGCCAGGCCGACTGGCTGTCCAGCGTGGCGCGGGCCTGTGAATCAATGTCATATTCGTCGAGCGCGAAACGGATCGTGTCGCTGGTAATGGAACGCAGGAAATCTGCCGCCGTGCCGGGGATGATCCCGTCGCCGGTGCTGTCCTGATACCCCGGCGCAGTCGTGCCAACCGGACCGGGGGGCAGCGCTTCCTTGCGCTTGGTGGTGCAGCCCGCTGTGGTGATCAGGGCGGCAGCGATGATGATCGTCGTCGTCAGTTTGGCCATTTTCGTCCTCCTTCGACTTGGTCGTTCGTTTCCGCTCGGTCAGATTGAGCGGCAGTTTGCAGTGATCGTTACGCGTGAGTCAAACATTACAGGCAATTGTTACGGGCGTAGCGGCCCCCAGCCTGGATCGGAACCATAAAGCGGGGTGGGCAGCTTGCGCTCGTTCACCCCGGTCAAATCGACCGACCACAGATCGGCAGTGCCGGCGCGCCCCTGCCCCGATCGAAAGAACATCAGCACGCGGCCATTGGGCGACCAGCTGGGCGATTCGTCCTGCCAGTCGTCAGTCAGCAATTTCTCGCCGCTGCCGCTGGGGCTCATCGTCCCGATCCGGAAGTTGCCCGATACGCGGGTAAACGCGATCAGGTCGCCGCGCGGGCTCCAAACGGGCGTTGCATAGCGACCCCCGGCAAAACTGATCCGTCGCTGATCCGATCCATCAGCGTTCATCACATAAATCTGCTGCCCGCCCGATCGATCGCTTTCGAATACGATCCGGCTGCCATCGGGTGAATAGCTGCCCCCGGTGTCGATGCCCGGCGCGTTGGTTAGCCGCTGCGGCTGCCCGCCGGATGCCGAGACGCGGTACACATCGGTATTCCCACCCACCGCCATCGAGAACAGGATGTAGCGGCCATCAGGCGAGAATCGCGGCGCGAAGGACAGGTTGCCGGGCGGCACCACCTGGCGCTGCCGCCCGCTGCCGATATCATACACATAGATCGCCGGACGATCGCCGACATAGCTCATGTAAACGATCGACTGCTGGTTCGGCGCAAAGCGGGGGGTGAGCACGATTGACTGGCCGTTGGTGAGGAAGCGGTGGTTCGCCCCGTCCTGATCCATGATCGCCAGCCGCTTGATCTTACGGTTTTTTGGTCCGGTTTCAGATACATAGACAACGCGACTGTCGAAATACGGGCCTTCGCCGGTCAACCGGGTATAGACCATGTCAGCGCATTTATGCGCCGCGCGCCGCCAATCGGCAGGCGGCACGACAAAGCCCTGCCGCGCCAGCTCGATCCGCGAAAACACATCGTACAGATAGCAGCCGACCGTCAGTGTGCCGTCATTATTGGCGCGCACGAATCCCTGGACAAGGGCCTGAGCGCCCGTGCCGCCCCAATAATTGAACTCAGGCGCGGTCACCTCAGGATAGACCACCGGGCGCAGTGCATTGGCGCCCAGCGGGCTGAACAGGCCCGAATTCTTCAGATCCGCCGTCACGACATCGGCCAGCTGGCGGCCCAGCGCGTCGGTTGATCCAGCGGCAGTCGACGTCACGGCAAAGGCGGGCATCACCGGAATGGCGATCGGCAATGGCGCTGAAATACCGCCGGTCACCGAAACTTCCAGCGGCGGCGGGCCGGACGGGGTCTGTTCCTGCGGCTGCCCTGCGGCCGGCGCACCCGGCGCCGGTGGGGTTTGCGCGGCGAGCGGCGCGGTGGCGCACAGCACCCCCAGCCATATCGATCGAAGCATTGAAACGCGGTACATCATGCCTGGTCCATCCTCAGCGCAATTGCCATTTGTAGTTGATATTGTTCCAGCCACCATTCGGTGTTTCGTAAAATTCAGGCGGCAGCCGCAGCGGCGAACAGCCCTTGAAAGCCGCGATTCCCAGATCGATAACCCGCCGGGCATAGCGCCCCGCCTCCCCATCTGTCCCACTTTGACGCACCATGGTGGGCGTGGCCGCCAAAGTTCCATCGGGATTGAGCCGCAGATTGAGCACTGTGACGATTTCGTTCGCGCCCGGCCCGGGGTTCACCTGGCGATCGGCACAAGGTTGAATCTGGCGCGAAATGGCATCCTGGATGCTCGCCAGCGCGCGCGCATCGATAACGGCGGCGCGCGGCGTGAGCGAGCGGCTGGGGCTTGGCCGATCCGTCAGCCCCTTCAGAAAATCATCGCCCAGCCGCGATCCGCGCGGGCGCGGCTTGGTGGATGCCGGATCGGTGCCGGTGGAGGCGGTGCGCGTCGGCTTGGCCGGGGTCGCTGGCGTTGCCTCGCGCTTGGGGGGTGCCTTGGCGGCTTTCTGGGGCGATTCGGGCGTTGGTTTTTTCAGCTGCGGCTTGGCTTTTTCCGCAGGCTTGGGCGGCGGCACGGGATCGGGCTGCGGCGCGGGCGGCACGGGTGCAGGGGCTGCCTCTTGCGGCTGCGGCGGGGCGGCGTCTTCGGGCGGGCCAGCATCGGGCGCACGCGATTCGGCGGGCGGCACGGTGGATTGCGGCGCGGTCGCCACCAGCCCCACCTCGTCCACCAGCGACACCTCGATCGGGTCTTCCAGCGATTTCACCGGCTTTTGATTGAACAGGAAACTGGCGGACAGCAGCGCAAAGATCGCGACATGCGCGACAACGGCAATCGCCAGCCCGGCTGCATCGGAACGGTCCATGCCCAGCCGATCACCCGCCGCGCCAACAGGGTGCCGCGCCCATCACCGCGCGTCCTTGCCGACCGTGACGAGCGCAACCCGGTTCAGCCCGGCGCGATTAAGCTCGCCCATCACCCGCATCACCCGGCCATAGTCCAGGCTGCGATCAGCGCGCAGATACACTTCGGGCGGCTTGTCGCCGGTGTTCTTGGCGGCAATCTGGCCCAGCACATCGGGCAAAATCGCCTCGCTCACCTCATCATCATTCACGAAAAGCCGACCCTGTTCGTCGATCGCGATCTGCACGGGCTTTTGATCCTGATCGAGCGGCTTTGCCCGGCTGTCAGGCAGGTTCACCGGCACGCCCGCGGTCAGCAAAGGGGCGGTGACCATGAAAATGATCAGCAGCACCAGCATCACATCAACCATCGGCGTGACGTTGATCTCCGCCATGGGGGCACGGCGACCGCGTGCGCGGTGCGAGGGCAGGTTGATCGCCATCAGCTTTTGCCGCTCATCGCCGGGCCTTCAAGCTGGCGGCTCAGCGTTGCGTGGAAACCATCCGCAAAACGGTTCAGCCGCGCCTCGATGCGGTTGATGGCGTGGCTGTAGCGATTATAGCCAATCACCGCCGGAATGGCCGCGAACAGCCCGATCGCGGTCGCAAACAACGCCTCGGCAATCCCGGGTGCCACTACCGCGAGCGAAGTGCTTTGCGCCGCCGCAATCCCGGTAAAACTGCGCATGATCCCCCACACCGTGCCAAACAGCCCGACAAACGGCGCGACGGACCCCACCGTCGCCAGAATATTCAGCCGGTCAGACAATTTCTCGATCTCGGCACCGATTGACGATCCCATCGCGGTGGCCAGCCGCTCACGCGTGCCTTCCTTGTCGATCGCATTGCCTGCCGTCGATCGCCGCCATTCGGAAACGCCCGCTGCAAAAACGCGCGCGACGGGCAGGTCGCTGTCGCCCTCGCTGCGGTGAAAGGCGTCGATGTCGCTGGCGTTCCAGAAATCGCGTTCGAACCGCTCGCCACGCCGCCGCGCGCTGCGGACCTTGATCGCCAACGCCAGGATGACACCCCAGGTCCAGATGCTTGCCAGCAACAGGCCAACCATCACCACCTTCACGACGATATCGGCCTGCAGAAACAGCGCCACGGGCGACAAGGTCGACGGATCGGTATTCAGGACGAAATTCATTGCGCTCTCATTCCCCCATTGCACCCTGTGGCAACCCGCCCGGTTCAACACCCGGCTCAACGCCTGTCCACACGAGACGTTCAAATGCGGCCACCCATGCCGCCGGTTGCCGCCGCGCCCGGCCACCGGGCGACACGAATACCGCCGTCACATCGGCGTCAGCCAGTATCAACCCGTCTCGTATGACTCGTTGATGAATACGGCACGAAGCAGGCCGAATGGTGATCAATCGGCTCACCACCACCAACGCATCATCCAGCCGGGCCGGCGCGCGGTAGCGAATCGCGAGTTCGCTGACGGCATAGGCCCCTTCGCCGCCCTCATGCGCTGCCCGCTGGTCGATCCCCGCCAGGCGCAGCATGTCTGATCGGCCCCGCTCCATCCAGCGCAGATAATTGGCGTGATAGACGACGCCCGACAAATCGGTGTCTTCGAAATAGACACGAAGACCCAGCCGGTGCTCCCGCCCGACGAAACGGCCCTGCACGGGCTGGTCAGGTATATTGGCGTCCATTGCCCGGCATTAGCCGACGACCCGCATCAACGGAACCCGTCAACGCAAGCCCGCCAGCCGCGCCAATCCCGCTGGACGGGATGGCGCTGCACGATAAGGTGGCGCGCATGACCATCCCTGCCCTTCGCATCCGCGGCCTTGCCAAGGCGTTTGACAAGCCCGTCATCACCGGGCTCGATCTGGATGTGCCTGCCGGCCAGCTTTATGCGCTGCTCGGCCCAAACGGCGCAGGCAAGACGACGACGCTCCGAATGGTGACCGGGCTGGCCAAGCCCGATGCCGGCACGATCGAGATTTACGGCATCGATACCCAGCACAAACCCAATGCTGCCAAGGCGATCACCGCATGGCTGCCCGATGAGCCGATGCTGTACGACAAGCTGAGCCCGGCAGAATATCTGGCCTTTGTCGCGGGGCTGTGGCGAATCAAGCGCAGCGAAGCTGCCGCTGCTGCCGAGGAACTGCTCCACTGGCTCGACCTGTGGGACGTGCGCGATACCCGCTGCGAGGGCTTTTCGCGCGGCATGAAGCAAAAGGTCGCGCTGGCAGGGGCACTGATCCACAAGCCCCGGCTGCTGATTCTGGATGAACCGCTGACCGGTCTCGATGCGCAAATGGCACGCAGCGTGAAGGATGCGCTGCGCGCGCAGGTGGATGGCGGCGCGACGGTGATCGTCACCACGCATATCCTGGAGGTTGCAGAGCGGCTCGCCGACCGGATCGGCATCATCGCGCACGGCAAGATGCTGGTCGAAGGAACAATGGCCGAACTGCGCGAAAAAGTGGGGTCCGACGATTCCACGCTGGAGGATGCGTTCATCCGGCTGACCTCGGCCCCAGCTTCCGTTCCGGCATGATGGCGCGCGCATGACCTGGCTGATGCGCGGGCTGCCCGCGGGATCGCTTGGCTGGCTGGTGCTGCACGAGCTTCGGCTGAACCTGCGCGGCCTTACCCGGAAATCGCGGACGACATGGATCGGGCTGGTGCTGCTGATCGGCTATATCGCGCTGGGCGTGGCGATTGCACTTGGCCTGCGTGATCAGCCCTTGCTGCTGTTCCCCGGTCTCTACAACGGGCTGCTGGCCGCTGCCTTGGTCGTGCTGTCGTTCATGAGCACCCAGGCGGTGCTGGCGAGCCACCGGACGCTGTATGATTCGGGCGATCTCGATCTGCTGCTGTCGGCCCCGGTGGGGGATCGCACGATACTTCGCGCCAAGATGATGGGCATCGCTGGCTCCATCGTGCTCAGCTATGCGGTGCTGAGCCTGCCCATCGTTGTGCCGGTGGCGGTGCTGGGCCATCCGCATTTGTTCGGGATTGTCGGGCTGCTCGCCGGGCTGGCGCTGATCGCGGCGTGCATTGGCCTGGCCCTCACCCTCACGCTCGCCTGGATCGCCGGACCGCGCGCGGCCCGCACCGTGGGGCAGATTGCCGCTGCGTTGCTGGGCGGCAGCTTCTTCATCGCCTCGCAGCTGCTCTCGCGCGACCGCTCAGGCCCCGGGCAGGGGCAGGGGCGGGGGCGGATTGAGATTTTCGAGGCGATCCAGAACAGCGGCATTGGCCAGAACCCGTTCGGTTCGCTGCCAGCGCGCGCCGCATTTGGCGAACCGCTGGCCATCGGCGTGGTGCTGGGCGGCGCGATCCTGCTGTTTGCGCTCGCGTCCCGACTGTTCCAGTCGCGGTTTCTGGCGAGCTACCAGGCGGCGGGCATGCGGCTGTCGCGCACCAAGGCATCCCGGCGGGGCATCGCCCGGCATTTCAAATCCGGGCTGTTCTCGACCATCTTTGCCAAGGAGTTCCGGCTGCTGCTGCGCGATCCGGCGCTTGCCTTCCAGATTGTGCTGCGGCTCGTCTATCTCGCGCCGTTGATCTTTCTGGGCTTTGGCGGGCGAGGTGGCGCGTCGATCCCGATTGCAGCGACGATGGCGTTCGCCAGCGTGATCGTAATCGGCCAGCTGGCCGGCAGCTTTGCCTGGCTGACGATTTCGGCGGAGGATACGCCCGATCTGCTTACCGTGGCCCCGGTCGACAGGGCAGAAACGAACCGCGCCAAGCTGGTCGCCGCGCTCGCCATGGCCGCGCCCATCGGCATCATCCTGCCGATTGCGGTCGCGCTGCAAACCGTGCCGGGCGGGGTGGTGACATTGGTGATGACCGCCATTGGCGGTACGCTGGCCGGCGTTATCGAGCTGTCGCTGGGCAAGCCGATGCCGCGTAAATCCTTCAACCAGCGTCGCGGCGGCGGCGTGATTGCCGGGCTGCTGGGTTTCCTGGCCACAGCGGTATGCGCAGGCCTTGCCGGGTTTGGGGTCTACGCGCTGAGTTAGGCCTGTTCGAACAGCCCGTCCTGGCTTCCGGGCGGCGGATTGAGCCCCAGATGCTTCCAGGCCCGCGCGTTCAGGCAGCGCCCCCGCGCGGTGCGCGCGACCAGGCCAAGCTGGATCAGATAGGGCTCGATCACTTCCTCAATCGTGTCACGTGGTTCGGACAGGCCCGCCGCCAGCGTCTCCACGCCCACCGGCCCGCCGCGATAAATGTCAGCGATCATCATCAGATAGCGCCTGTCCATCGCATCGAGCCCCAGCGCATCAACCTCCAGCCGGTTGAGCGCGGCGTCCGCGGCGCGGGCATCGACGATCGCGTGGCCCGCTGCATGGGCAAAATCTCGCACCCGGCGCAGCAGCCGCCCGGCGATTCGCGGCGTGCCCCGCGCGCGTCGTGCCACTTCGGTCGCGCCGTCGGGGGCCAGCGCCAGCCCCAGCAGCCCGGCGGCCCGCGCCACCACCTTTTCCAGCTCCGCCACGGTGTAGAAATTCAGCCGCACCGGAATGCCGAACCGGTCCCGCAACGGCGTGGTGAGCAGCCCCTGCCGTGTCGTTGCCCCCACCAGTGTGAACTTCGGCAAATCAATCCGCACGCTGCGCGCCGACGGCCCCTCGCCAATCATCAGATCAAGCGCGCGATCCTCCATCGCCGGGTACAGGATTTCCTCCACGGCGGGCGCGAGCCGGTGAATCTCGTCGATGAACAGC
>JBBQDD010000001.1:0-36564 GCA_038319335.1 Sphingomonadales bacterium | reverse complement strand
CGTCCGATCCGATCCTGATGCGCGAGTGCTGGTGCTGTGTGTCGAGCTGTCCACGCTGCACCTGCAGCAAACCAGCGATATCGAGCCATTGCTGGCGATGCTGCAATTTGGCGATGGGGCGGCGGCGGCGCTGGTGACGAGCACCCCCGGCGGTTTCGCCCTTGGCCAGCCCTTTGCCACCACGCTGCCGCAATCAGAAGCGCTGATCCGCTGGGACATCACCGACAGCGGCTTTGCGATGCATTTGTCGGGCGAGGTGCCAGCGCGGATTGCGGCCGGCCTTGCCGATGCCGATTTCGCACGTGCGGCGACGGGAGGACGGGCGCCCGGGGAGATTGATGGCTGGGCAGTGCATGCAGGCGGTCGATCGATCCTGGACGCGGTTGAAAACGCGCTGGGGATTGATCCGGCACGGCTGCTGGCGTCGCGCCGAGTGCTGGCGGATTACGGCAATATGTCTTCAGCAACGCTGATCTTTGCGCTCGCCAATCTGATCGACGGCCCTGTGATCAGCGACGGCGTCGCGCTGGCGTTCGGGCCGGGGCTGGCCGCCGAGGGCTTTGGCTTCAGGCACGCCCGATGAGCAGGCTGGATACTCGCGCGACGGCCGATGAGCTGATGGACGCCGATGATCTTGATCCGTTGACCTATGCCGCCGTGGTTGCCGATCTGGCCCGGGTCAACGCCGTGACGATGGCCGCCCGCCCGACATTGGCGTTCCTGGCGCGCGCGGCGCAGGGACGAAAGCGACTGAAGCTGCTAGATGTGGGCTATGGCGATGGCGATATGCTGCGCCGGATCGCGCACTGGGCGGCGCGGCGGGGGATTGAGGTGGAGCTGGTCGGCGTCGACCTGAACCCGCGCAGCGAGCATGCAGCGGTGGCGCATACTCCGCCCGGGCTGCCGATCTGTTTTTTGACGGGCGATTATGCGGATCACGCGGGCCAAGGCTGGGACGTGGTGATCAGCAGCCTGGTGGCCCACCATATGACCCCGGACCAGTTGATCGCGTTTTTGCGGTTCATGGAAGACGAGGCGCAGCGCGGCTGGTTCATCAACGATCTGGAACGGCATGGTTTTGCGCATTGGGGCTTTCCGGTGCTCGCCACGCTGATGCGCTGGCACCCGATCGTGAAGCATGACGGCACCTTGTCAGTCGCGCGGTCGTATCGCCCCGGTGAATGGCCTGCACTGCTGGCACAGGCAGGCGTGGATCAGGCGCGCGTCACCCGCTATTTTCCGTTCAGATTATGCGTCGAACGCCAGCGCTGATCATCGGCGGTGGCCCGGCGGGTGCGGCGACCGCGATCATGCTGGCGCGCGCGGGCAAGCCGCATCTGCTGATCGAGCGAACCGCAACCACCGGCGATGCGCTGTGCGGCGGCTTCCTGAGCTGGCGGACGCTGGAGTCATTGCAGGCGCTGGGCGTGGAGCCGGATGCGCTGAACGCGGCCCAACTTACCACCGCCCGGCTGTTCGTGGCAGGGATGGTCGCCGAGGCTCCTTTGCCGCACCCGGCGCGGGGCGTATCGCGTCACCGCCTCGACAGCGTGATGATCAGCCGCGCGATCGACAGGGGGGCGAAAGTAGAGCGCGGCGTCGATGCCCGGGGCTGGACGCCGCAGAGCGTACGCCTGCACGACGGCACCGATCTGGCGGTAGACGCGGTGTTCCTCGCCACGGGCAAGCGCGATTTGCGCGGCGCGGCGCGGCCGCCAGAGGCACAGGAGGCCGACCCGTCACTCGGCCTGCGGGTGCGGCTGGGGCCATCGCCTTCGTTGCAACGGATGCTGGGCAGCGCGATTGAGCTGCACCTGTTCGATCGCGGTTATGCCGGGCTGAATCTGCAGGAGGATGGCAGCGGCAATCTGTGCATGGCCGTCCACCGATCGCGATTGACGCAGGCGGGCGGGCCGGAGGCGCTGTTAAAGGCAGTCGCCGCGGAATCGCCCGCGCTTGCCGAACGGCTCGCCTGGCGCACGAGCGATCGGATCGATGCGGTTGCCAACGTCCCCTATGGCTGGCGGTTGCGGCACGGCACGCCGGGGATGTTCCGGCTGGGCGATCAGGCCGGCGTTATCCCGTCGCTGGCGGGCGAGGGAATGGGCATCGCTATCGCCAGCGGCATCCGTGCCGCCCAGGCCTATGCGCGCGGCGGACCGGGTGCCGCCCCCGCGTTCCAGCGGCAACTGGCGCGTGATCTGATGCGCCCGCTGGCGATGGCGGGGCTGATCCGGGCGGCTGCAGAACATCCGGCGGCAGCACGGCGGCTGGTGGCGATCGCGCGGCGCTTTCCCGTCATGATAGATCTCGCCGCACGGCTGACCCGGATCGATCATTCCCCGATTGACGTTCGCGCGTCGGCGTAACACATTGGCAGCTATGGACCATATCACGCTATCCGATGCCGAATGGCGCGCAAAACTGTCGCCCGCCGCCTATCACGTCCTGCGCGAAGCGGGCACGGAACGTGCCTTTGCCGGCAAGTATAACGACAACAAGGCCGACGGTATCTATCTCTGCGGCGGCTGCGGGCTCGACCTGTTCGACAGCGCCGATAAATATGATTCGGGATCGGGATGGCCCAGCTTCACCCAGCCGATCGCCGCCGATCACGTCACCGAACACCGTGACGACAGCCATGGCATGACGCGGATCGAAGCGGTCTGCGCGCGGTGCGATGGCCATCTGGGGCACGTCTTTCCCGATGGCCCGGCGCCAACTGGCCTGCGA
The DNA here is from genome assembly GCA_038319335.1 of Sphingomonadales bacterium. Taxonomy (GTDB): domain Bacteria; phylum Pseudomonadota; class Alphaproteobacteria; order Sphingomonadales; family Sphingomonadaceae; genus Sphingomonas. Next base: position 33,831 of record JBBQDD010000001.1, on the reverse strand, counting down.
TATTGCATGAATTCGCTGTCGCTGGATTTTCAACCGCGCGGGTGATGCCCCCGGTGGGGCGCTGATCCGGTGACCAGGCGTTCGCGCTATCGGGTGAATGCCCATTGCCTGATGGCTTGTGAGGGCGGGGTTTAAGCGGTATTCCGCCGCTTCTGCATGGCAAACTTCACCCTTCCCGTCTTATCCCCCCTGTGGCGCCGCCGGATCGTGCTTGCGTTGCAGATTGGCGCCGGGCTGATGGTCGCCGCGCTGATCGCACTGATCGTCGCGGTCTATGTCGCCAAGGCGCAGTTGCCGAGCTTTGACGAGCTGAAATCATCGCCAAATGGCCAAACAATCCGCGTCCATGCCGCCGATGGCACGGTGATCGTCTCGATCGGGCCGAGCTATGGCGAATGGCTCAGTTTCGATCGCACGCCGGTGGTGATGCGCGATGCGATGGTTTCGGTGGAGGATCGCCGCTTCCGATCGCACCCGGGGGTCGATCCCATCGCGCTTATCAGAATCATGCAGTTCGCCATCGCCAATCGCGGCACTGGCCGACGCTTGCAGGGCGCATCAACCATTACCCAGCAGGTCGCGCGCACCATTTTTCTGTCGAATCGCTACACTTTTGGCCGCAAAATTCGTGAAATGGTGCTCGCGCTGGCGCTCGAACGGCAGTTCAGCAAAGATCAGATCCTCGAACTCTACCTCAACAAGGTGTATTTCGGCGGCGGTGCTTACGGCATCGATGCCGCGTCGCGCCGCTTTTTCGGTCACGGCGCCGATCAGCTGAGCCTGGCCGAAGCAGCGGTGATCGCCGGGCTGGTCAAGGCGCCGTCGCATTATTCGCCCACCGCCGATGCTGAAGCGGCAATTGGCAGGGCGGGCGTCGTCATCGGTGTGATGCAGGAAACCGGAGCGATTACCGCTGAACAGGCCGCCGCCGCCGATCCCGCCTCCGTCAAGCTCGCGCCTGAGCCAAAGCAGAACAGCGTGCGCTATTTCACCGACTGGGCGCTGCCCCAGCTGGAAGTGCTGATCGACGAAACTAGCAGACCGCTGGAAGTGTGGACCACGTTGGACCTGCCGATGCAGCGCGCAGCCGACGCGGCAATCCGCGCCGCCGCGCCCGACAATGCCCAGGGTGCGCTGGTGGCGCTGGACCGGGACGGTGCGGTGCGATCAATGGTGGGCGGCAAGGATTATGTCGCCTCCATCTATAACCGCTCCACCCAGGCGGTGCGCCAGCCCGGATCGGCGTTTAAACTGTTTGTCTATCTCGCGGCGCTGGAGGCGGGGCACCGCACCGAGGAAAAGGTGGTCGACGAGCCGGTGACGATCAACGGCTGGAGCCCGCGCAATAGTTCTGGCCGCAACGCGGGCGAGATGACGCTGCGAAACGCCTTTGCCTATTCGGTCAACACGATCGCGGCAAAGCTGGGCCAAGACGTGGGTTTTTCGACCATTGCCGACATGGCCCGCCGGTTTGGCATCACCACGCCGGTCAGCACGATGCCCGCCATGGTGCTTGGCTCATCCGATGTGCGGCTGATCGACATGACGCGCGCGTTCGCGTCTGTCGCCAATAAAGGAGTGGCGGTGACCCCCTATGGCATCACCAAGGTGACGGCGAATGGCGTGACGATCTATGCGCATGAGGTAGATCGTTCACAGGTGCTTGTGGCGCCCAGCGTAGCCGCGCAGATGACTGATCTGTTGCAGACCGCGGTCAACACCGGCACCGGCCGCGCAGCGCAAATAGGGCGGCCGGTGGCGGGCAAGACCGGCACGACGACGTCGAACAAGGATGGCTGGTTCCTGGGCTTTTCCAGCGGCCTGACGACCGGCGTATGGATGGGCCGGGACGATGCCAAGACCGTGCCGGGGCTGCAAGGCGGCACCGCCCCCGCCCGCGCCTTTGCCGCATTCATGAAAGTCGCCGTCGCGCGCCGCCCGGTTGAGCAGTTCGAAACCGCCGTCACCCTGCCCGATGGCCTGGCATTTGACGAGGAATCCTATTTCGGCCAGCCGGACAATGCGCTGTATGTCGACGAAAACGGCATCCCCGTGGACCCGGCGACCCCGGAGCCAAAGGATGGCAGCATGGTCAACCCCGATGGCGGGCCACCGGAAGGCGATGCGCCTGCGGACGGCGATGGCGATCAGCGGCCCTCCCAACAGCTTGACCAGGCGTGGATGGACCGCGTGCTTGGCCGCCCGAGCGCGCCACGATCAGGCAGCACCCCGCCGCCATCGCGCCCACCGCCAGCGCCCGCCGATCGCCCTCAGGACTCGCGCCCGAACCAGTGAAGTGCTGCGCCGTGGCGTTTCAGCCACGCGCGCGACGTGATGGCGTCATCCCCCACCAATTGGTCGACCAGGGCGTGGAAATCCGGCCCGTGGTTCATATGCACGCGGTGCGCCACTTCATGCGCAACGGTGGCACGGCGTACACGGTCAGGCATCAGAATCAGTCGCCAGCTATAGCGGATCGCCCCGCTCGACGCGCAGCTGCCCCAACGTCCCTTGGGATCGCTCACCGAAACCCCGGTAATCGATACATTGAGGCGGCGTGCGAATTCGTCGGTTTCCGCACTCAGCAAGCCAAGCGCCTCGCGCTTGAGCCAGGCAGTGATCCGTCGCGAAAGGCCATTGATCGGGCCACCACAGTGCAGCCGGTCGCCCATGCGCACAATCCGCCGCGATGCTGACAGCGCCCACACGATCGTCACTACACCATCGCCCAGGGGGATTGCCGCATCCGGCACGAACGGTTTGGGCAACGGCAACTTGGCGCGTTGTTCGGCGATCCATTCGCCATGCGCCTCTGCCCAGCGCAGCGCAGGGGCGATAGCGGCGCGCTTTGGCAGCGTCAGGCGGACGGTGCCGGTGGTCGGATCAACGCTCAACCGCGCGCGGCGCGCCCGCGGATGGCGGACCACCTCAATCCCTGAAGTCACAATTCGGTATCGATCAGATGATGTTCCAGCTCGCCTGCGTCATCCTCTGAAATCGTCCGCCCGCGCACCGATTGGCCCGCGCGGTGGATCGACTGGCGATCGCCGCTGCGCAGATAATGCCATTCCGGCAGCGGCTTGCCCTGCTCGCGAAGCCGATAGGCGCAGCTGCTGGGCAGCCAGTCGATCTCAGCCAGCTTGGCGGGCGTCAGCCGAACGCACTCGGCGACATAGGCATGGCGGTGCTTATAGTTGGAACATTGCGCGGTTTCGCGGTCGAGCAGGCGGCACGACACATTGGTCGGCAACAGCTCGCCCGTCTCCTCATCCTCCAGCTTGTGGACGCAGCATTTGCCACAGCCATCGCACAGCGCCTCCCATTGTGCGCGGTCAAGCTTGTGGAGCGGCGTATCCTCCCAGAAACGGCCCGTCATATGGCCGAGCGCTTTATGGTCGCGACGATGTCGTCGGGCGATTTATCCTGCGGCAGCAACGCCAGGGGCTTTCCATCCGGCCCGAACAGATATGCCAGGCGACTATGATTGACGATATAACCGCCGTCCGGGCGCTTCGGCTCTGCCTGGGAGAAAATCGCGAATGATGTTTTCACCGCCTCGATCTGGTCGGCCGTGCCGGTAAGCGCGACGAGCCGGGGATAAAAAGCAGCCGCAAACTGCTTCAGCACGGGCGGGGTATCGCGAACCGGATCGACCGTGATGAAGATCGGCACGATCCGCGCCGACAGCGCCGGATCGCTCTTGTCGAGTGCGCGCATCGCCAGCGCGATGTTCTGCACATCGACCGGGCACACATCCGGGCAATAGCTATAGCCGAAATAATAGATTTGATATTTGCCGGCAAAATCAGTGTTGCGCACCGTCTTGCCATTCTGGTCCGTCAGCGCGAACGGCCCGCCAATCCGCGCGCCTGCCAGCGGTGCCTGGCTGGCAGGGGTAGGTTGGCTCGAGGGACCGGGGGCAGAGCAGCTGGCCAACGCCACCGCCGTGATCAGCGCCAGCGCGCGATTCAGTTTCTCGTTCATGGCGTGGCCAGCCATGATCTGTTATCGAATGCGCTGCAAGGGGCAGGCCGTGGTCTGAGGCCCCGTCCACAGGATTATGGTCACAGGGATATGATGCAATCATGATGGCAGTGATGCGTAAAGCAGTGCTCTCGCTGGTAACCGGCGCGGTTGCCGTGTCGATTGGCGGGGTGGCAGCTGCACAGATCGGGGCGTCCCCCGGGTCTAAATTCCTGGCGGCGGTGAAGGAAGAAAAGAACGGCGAGGTTGTCGCCGCCGTGAACGAGGGTGGCACGACCATCGTCAACACGCGTGATTTTTCCACCCGCGAAACCGCGCTGCACATTGTCGCGAAACGTGGCGACGTGCTGTACACTCGGTTCCTGCTGCAAAAGGGGGCCTATCCCAATCTGCGCGACATCAATGGCAACACACCCCTGCTGGTCGCCGTCAGCGCCGGCCATGCCGATCTGATCGCCGTCTTTGTCGCCGCCAAGGCCAATGTGAACCAGGGCAATGACAGTGGTGAAACACCGTTGATCAAGGCAGTGCAGCGCCGCGACCTGGCGATGGTGCGGGAGCTGATCGCGGCGGGTGCCGATCCCGATCAGGCCGATTCGCTGGCCGGCAAATCAGCCCGCGCCTATGCCAATGAAGATACCCGGACGCCTGCCCTGGCCAGGATATTCGCCGATACACCCAAGCGGGAGCGCCGCGCTGTGGCAGGGCCAAAGCTTTAGGGCGTGGCTGGTCGCCGGGCTCAGCCGGGCAATTCGGCGTCGGGATCGACCAGCTGCAGCAATCGCCGCGCGGCCCGCCGGGCAAAGGCCAGCGTATCGCGCTTGCGGGCTGCAGGCGACAATGGCGTGCTGTGCGCCGCCCGTATAATTACCCCGTCATAGCGATCGGCAACGATAATGCCGGTGCGTTCGGGCAGGAATGCGGCACCGTGCAGCGGCGACAAATCGAAGCCAGTCGGCACGGCCCAGAAATATCTGTCGCAATGGCCCAGATAATCCGTCCATTTGCCGTCACCCAGCAAATCAGCCCGCGACGTTTTTATCTCAACGATGACAATGCCGCCCCGGGCATCCACGGCCATCAGGTCCGCACGCCGACCACCATCAAGCGGCACTTCGCCCATCGCCACCAGATCATGGCGAAGCAGCATCCGCGATACCCCACGGGCCAGATCAGCGGCACATGGCGATGGCCCGAGAACCGGAGCCTGCGCTGGGGTCGATACAGAATCGGGGAAAGGCTGTGAAAGCATTTCCCCGATCTAGAACATTACACGAACAGAATAAAGCCCCGCCGGGCTGGCCAGATCACCGGTAGAACACGTGCCCGCCAATGGCGGCAACGCGCGTCAACCGCCAGCCGGGTGAAACCCGGCGTGCGTGGAAGAACATGGCATTGGCAACAGGGCTTATCCAGTGCCGATCCATGGCAACCTGCGCCACGGCCATCGCGGTGCGATAACCGGCGTTGTTCGGCGAGATGCTGGGCACCCGGCCGCCGCGAACGAACGAGAACTGCCCGGGCTGGGTCACGACCGCGCAGATCGAGCGGGGAAACCGGCCCGACTGCGTCCGGTTGATGACCACATTGGCAACCGCCAACTGGCCCGCCAGCGGCTCACCCTTTGATTCGAAATAGATCGCACCTGCCAAGCAGGTCAGGTCGTGATCGGCGGCAGCAGGCATATCCTGCGCCGCGACGGCCGCCGCGAGCGAGGCATAAGCGCGACGTTCAGCGGGCAGGCTGGGATCAAGGCTGCTGGGATCATCGGCGATCACCGGTGGGGACGCGGGCCCGGTCAGCGGGGCGTTGGCCGATGTTTCGGGCACCGACGGAACCGGTGCTGGGACGAGCGCGTTGAGGGTATTCGATGTGATGGCATTATCAGCCACCGGTGCGCCACCCGCCAACGGGGTCGCGAAAACCACGGTCCGGTCGCGTTCGATTGCGAAACCGGGGGTGCCGGAACCAGCCAAGCTGGCGGCACAGAAAACTGCGACAACGATCGCGGCACGAACAGAAATTGGCATTGAAACTGCTAAATATGCGGTTTGCGCGCGGTCATGACTGCCAAATCGACATCATGCCGGGCATACCCCCCGACTGCGTCACCGACCGATATCGCACATCAGCACAGCACAACGCGTATTTCGAAGCGCCGCCCTTTCGTTGTGCGGCGCAATATAGTCAACCCGTCACGATCGTTTCAGCGGCGAACCGTTCTGCTTGTGCGATGTCCAGTTCGATCACCCATAGGTCGGGGTCGCGGGCACAGCGGCGCTGCCAATAGGCGGTAACCTGCGCTGCATCATCTGCAGCCACCGATGCTGGCGCGACCAGTTCGACTTGGCCGGATGGCCCGATACCACGTTCCAATATCTTGAAACCACGGCCCTTTTCGCACGCAACGATCAGAATGCCCCCACCCTGCAAATCCCCCTTGGCAAGCACCATGGCCATGCCGCCAGCATCATTTACCCGGCGCAACAAGGCGTTGACCAACACCGTGCTCGGCAGGCGATCATTCATACGGGCCGATAGCCCGGCAGGCTGGCGAGCGGAATCCGCGATCGCATGAACGTGCCAGTGCCGCGTGCCACCTCTTCCCCGCTTGCATCGATCAGCCGTGCATCGGCGATCAGTACCCGGCGGTGGCCGCTGATCCAGCGGCCTTCGGCATGTACAATCCCTTCGGTCATGGGGCGGGTAAAGAGTAGATTGAAGGCGGTGGTGAGCAAAAAGCGATCGGTGACGATGCTGTTGGCGGCGTAGAAGGCGGCATCGTCGAGCATCTTGAAATAGCTGGTGCCATGCGCTGCGCCGCCGGCGTGATAATAGCGCGAATCGAGGGTGAACGCGATCCGGGCGATGCCTGATTCAGGAACTGTCAGCCGCGATTCGAACAGGCGGTTGATGGGCGCCGCGGCATATAGCGATTCGAGCGCGCGAAAATGCGCTTCGGCCCCCTGGGCTAGCGGCGGCGCTTCAGGCGGCATTACGGCCCGCAACACTGGCCCCTTCAACACTGGCCCCTTCGTCACCCGTCCACAGCGCGAACAGCGCATCGGGGGTGCCTGCGCCGCGCAACTTGGCCACAAAGCCGCGATCGCGCAGCTGCCGGGAAACCCGCGCCAGCGCCTTCAGATGGTCAGCACCGGCATCCAGTGGAGAAAGCAGCAGGAACACGGTGTCCACCGGCAATTCGTCAATCGCCTGAAACTCAACCGGCTGGGCCAGCCGCGCGAACACGCCCACCACCCGGTCAATCCCGGCGATCTTGCCATGGGGGATCGCAACCCCGCCACCAAAGCCGGTAGACCCCAGCCGTTCACGATCGGCAATAATGGTGCCCACCGCCTTGGCATCAAGCGCATATGCCTGTGCTGCAGCCTGGGCAAGATGCTGCAAGACCGCCTTTTTATTCGCGGCAGGCACGTCGTTCAACACCGTTTGCGGCAGCAGCAAATCACTGAAATTGGTCATCACGGTTCCACATCGCAGCATCGGCGTCGCTGGTGGCGCACGGTGGAGCGGTGGCGCCGCATAACGCCGATTGCGCCCGAGTGAAAGCGCCAGTGCTGAAGCGACGCGCAGCCTCAGCCGCCGCGCTGGGGCTCCACCCAGCCGATCGTGCCGTCGCCGCGCCGATAGACCATGTTATACGCGCCGGTGCCGGTGTTGCGAAACAACAGCGCGGTGGTGTTGCGCAGATCGAGCATCATCACGGCATCGGACACCGTGGTATCGGGCACGTCGACGCGCATTTCGGCAACGATGGCGGGGAAATCCTGGGGTTCGGCCTCCGCCGTTTCCTCGCGAAACAGGGTGTAGCCGGCATTGTCCGGCACCCCGTCATAACCATTGCCGTCATGACCATTGCTGGCATGCGCGCTGTGCCGATCCTTCAGCCGGCGCATATAGCGACGCAGCTGTTTTTCGATCTTGTCGGCCGCGCCGTCAAAGGCGAGATGCGCCTCCATCGCGTCGCCGCGCGCCTTCAGCACCACGCCCTGCATCACATGGGCGACGATATCGCAGGTAAAGCCGGCATCATGCGGCCCCCGGCCAAGCGTTACCTGCGCAGAAATGGCGCGGGAGAAATATTTGTCCGCAATGCCGTTCAATCGATCCTTTACACGCTCCCGCAAGGCTTCGCCGGTATCTACCTGATGGCCTGAAACGCGGATTTCCATGTCTTTCCTCCTCGATTGGGGCAAACGGCGTACCGCTTGCCCGGGCAAGCTGATAAGCCAAAATCTTCAACCGGGGGTCAACGGCCCCCAAAGCGGATTGTTCACCCCTTCCATGAACCGGTGGTGGCGTTCGACCTCTGCATCGCTGACCGTGAAAACGCGCAGCGGGCGGCTGATATTGGGCATCGCAGGGGTCATCGCCACCGGCTCTGCAGCCTGGTCAGCGACCAATGTCAGCCCGATCTGGCGGCCCCCGGTCAGCTCGACATAGACCTGGGCGAGCAATTGCGCGTCAAGCAGCGCGCCGTGGAGCAGCCGGTGGCTGCGATCAATGCCGAACCGGGTGCACAGCGCATCCAGCGAGTGTTTCGCACCGGGATGCCGGGTGCGCGCCAGGGCGACTGTATCCACCATCCGCTCAAGCGACAGGATTTTGCGCCCGATCCGCTTCAACTCGCCGTTCAAAAAGCCGAAATCAAAGCTGGCATTGTGCGCGACCAGCGGGCTTTCCCCCAGAAAATCGAGCAGATCGTCGCAAACCTGCGCAAAAAGCGGTTTATCCGCCAGAAACGCATCGCTCAGCCCGTGAATCGCCTGCGCTTCCGGCGCCATGGGCCGTTCCGGGTGGAAATAGGCGTGGAAGGTAACGCCGGTTTCGACCCGGTTGATCATCTCGACACAACCGATTTCGACCAGCCGGTCGCCATTCGAAAAACTAAGGCCGGTCGTCTCGGTATCGAAGACAATCTCACGCATGCTATTGTTATCCACCTGTCCCGGCCAACAGGCAAGCGATGACCGCGCGGACGCTGGCCCGGGTTTCTTCAATCGGCACATCGGTGGCGATCACGAAATCAGCCCGGGCGCGCTTTTCCGCATCAGGCAGCTGGCGCGCGAGGATGGCGGCGAACCGTTCAGGCGTTTGCCCGGGCCGGGCCAGCACCCGGCTGCGCTGCACATCTGGAGCCGCCGATACCACGATCACCTTGTCGACTCGCTGCTCACCCCCGGTTTCGAACAGCAGCGGCACATCGAACAGGATGATCGGGGCAGCATGGTTCGCCACCAGGAAACCCGCGCGTTCCGCCCCCACCGCCGGGTGGACGATCGCCTCCAGCCGCTTCATCGCCGCATCATCCCCGAACACCGCCGCGCCCAGTGCCGCCCGGTCGACCCCCATCGGCCCGGTGGTGCCGGGGAAATCAGCCTCAATCGCTGGCACCAGCGCCCCGCCTGCGCCCTGCAAGCGGTGCACGGCGGCATCGGCATCGAATATGGGCACGCCTTCATCGGCAAACATCGCCGCGACGGTCGATTTCCCCATGCCGATCGATCCTGTCAGCCCGACGGTGATCATATCAGCCGGGCACGCAGATCGTCATCACGGTCGCGGGGCGGCGCCACCCCGAACAAAATCTCAAACGCCAGCGCGGCCTGCCCGATCAGCATCTCAAGCCCATCGACGGTATCGAGATCATGTGCCCGTGCTGCTGCCAGCAACGGCGTTTCCAGCGGGGCATAGACAATGTCATACACCACGGCATCGTCCGGCAGAGGATCCAGATCAATCTCCAGCGGTGGCTGGCCCTTCATCCCCAGCGCACTTGCATTGACGAGCAGGGCGGCAGGCGGCAGCGGCGCGGTGAGCGGCAGGGCATCGCCCTTCAGCCCAAAGGTCGCCAGCAATGCCGCGCCTTTCAACACATTTCGGTTCAGCACCGTGACGCGGCCGACACCAAGGCGTGAGAGCGCAAACAATATCGCCCGCGCCGCGCCGCCCGCACCGATGACGACGATGGGCGCATCGGTAAGGTCAAGATCCGCGATCGGTGCATAAAAGCCGCCTGCATCAGTGTTGGTGCCAAAGAAAACACCCTGTTCACCGCGCGCCACCAGATTGATCGCGCCGATGCTCGCGCGCACCCCGCCCGGATCAGCGACATGATCAAGCGCGGTAATCTTGTGCGGGATGGTGATGTTGCACCCGCACCAGGCGGGATCAGCGATGCGATTGGTAAAATAGGCCGCCAGATCAGCCGGCGTGACGTGACAAGTCCGGTAATCGGCGTCGATTCCCAGCGCTTCCAGCCAGAAACCATGGATGATCGGGGATTTGCTATGGGCAATCGGATCGCCGATCACCTCTGCATAACGGCGCGTCATGCCGCCATGATCCCGCGCAAACGCAGATAGCCCAGCACCGGCAACAGCGGCATCCCCAAGATCGTAAAATGATTGCCATCGATCCGATCGAACAATGTCACGCCCGGCCCCTCGATCCGAAAACAGCCGACGCATTGGGCGATGGCGGGCCATTCCGCATCAAGATAAGCATCGATGAACGCCGCAGACAGTGGTCGAACGACCAGCCGGGCCTGATCGACATGCCGCCATACCGGGCGACCCTGTTCAGCGATCACCGCGGCACTGATCAACTGATGCGTTCCCGCTGACAGCGCGGCGAGCTGGCTTCGCGCCGTTTCCCGGTCGATCGGTTTGTCGAGCAGCGCGCCGTCCGCGCGCACCACCACTGAATCGCTCCCGAGCACCAGGGCGGCTGGGTGGGCTTGCGAAATCTTTACGGCCTTCAGCTCGGCAAGTGCATCGGCGATATCGCGCGGCGGGTGACCAGCGGCCAGCATTGCCGCCTTCATCCCAGCCTCATCCACATGCGCGGGCAGCGCATCATAGGCCACGCCAGCGGCGTCGAGCATGGCCCGGCGTGATGCGCTTTGTGAGGCGAGGATCAGCTTCATTCGCTCGCTTCACGTTCATTGACCAGCGCGATGATTGCCGCTGCAGTCTCTTCGATCGACCGGCGGGTCACATCAATCACTGGCCAGCCATGATCGGCAAACATCCGGCGCGCAAAACTCACTTCATGTGCCACGGCTTCCTGATCGACATAGGCGGTTTCGGGTGCCTGGTTGAGCGACAGCAATCGGTTGCGGCGGACCTGGATCAACCGGTCGGCGCTTGTCGTCAGGCCAATGACGAGCGGATTTTTGAGTGAGAACAGCGCCGGCGGTACGGGCACTTCGACAACAATGGGGATATTGGCGGTCTTGTAGCCGCGGTTCGCCAGATAAATCGCTGTCGGGGTTTTGGACGAACGCGAGACGCCGGCCAGGACGATATCGGCATCTTCCCAATCCTCCCAACCAATGCCGTCATCATGGGCAATGGTGTAGTGGATCGCCTCCACCCGCGCGAAATAGGCGGCATCGAGCACGTGCTGGCGGCCCGGCCGTGCCTTTGCCTGCTGTCCCAGCAGCCCCGACAGCGCATCGGTGACGGAATCCAGCGGTGCAACTGCCGACAGGCCGAGCGCACGGCATTGCGCCTCCAGCGTCCGGCGGGTCTGGAGATTGACCAGGGTGAACAGCACAAGCCCGGGATTCTGCGCGATTTCCTGGACGATGCGTTCCAGATGCGCCTCGCTGCGCACCATCGGCCAGAAATGGCGGATCGTTTCCACATCGTCATATTGCGCAAGCGCTGCCTTGGCGATGTTTTCCAGGGTTTCCCCGGTCGAATCCGACAGCAGATGAAGGTGCAGCCGCATCAACGGCACGGATATGTGGACAACATGGGGACAAGGGCTAGCGCAACCCGGCGACAGCGCCAAGCGCCGTCAACGCTGTGGATCGATCGCACTTCATCCACAAAGCCATCGACAGCCATTCAAGCTATCCACAGCCTGTGGGGGACGGGGATATTTTCGGGAAACGACGCTGATGCCTACCGGATTCTGGGCCTCTAGTACGCCTTGCCTGTTGGCATTATCGGGATAGCTGCATAAGCCCCGATATCCACGGTGCCATCACATCAACATCCCTTTTTAGATTCTTCTTGATAGATAAAGCAGGAGAGAGACGCTGTCCGATCACAAGCCATTGCTGGCAACGCTCCGCGGCGAACGCCAGGCCATTCCTCCCATCTGGCTGATGCGTCAGGCGGGGCGGTATCTGCCGGAATATCGGGCATTGCGGGCGGAAAAAGGCGGTTTTCTCGATCTGGTGAATGATAGTGATGCAGCAGCCGAAGTAACGATCCAACCGCTGCGCCGGTTCGGTTTTGACGGGGCGATCCTGTTTTCCGATATTTTGATGGTGCCGTCAGCGATGGGCCAGATGCTGACATTTGGCGTGGGGGAGGGCCCGGCACTCACCCCGGCGCTCGTCGATACCGCGCTGAGCGCGCTCCAGGCGGTGCCTGAGCGGCTTGAGCCGGTTTATGGGACCGTGCGCAAGGTGGCAGCGCTGTTGGCCCCCCAGACGACGTTTCTGGGCTTTGCGGGCAGTCCCTGGACGGTGGCGACCTATATGGTGGCGGGGCATGGCAGCAAGGATCAGGCCGAGACACGCCGTTATGCGTACCGCGACCCCGCGGCCTTTGCTGAGATTATCGACGCGATTGCTGCGCTGACGGTCGAATATGTCGGCAAGCAGATCGAGGCGGGGGTTGAAGCCGTACAACTGTTCGACAGCTGGTCTGGCAGCCTCTCCCCCGCTCAGTTTGAACGCTGGGTGATTGCCCCGAATGCTGCGATTACAGCGGCACTGCATGCGCGCTATCCCGATACGCCGATCATCGGTTTTCCCAAGGGCGCGGGGGCGAAATTGGCCGCCTATGCCCGCGAAACCGGGGTTGATGCGCTGGGGCTGGATGAAACGCTGGATCCCGTCTGGGCGAACGCGACCATCCCGCAGCACATGCCGGTGCAAGGCAATCTTGATCCGCTGGCGCTGATCACCGGCGGCGAAACGCTGGATGGGGCGATTGATCGCATCCTGGCGGCCTTTCCTGATCGCCCGCACGTCTTTAATCTGGGGCACGGCATTTTGCAGGACACGCCGATTGCGCATGTCGATCAGCTGCTCGCGCGGGTACGGGGGACCGGATGATGATGGGATGGCTCGGCAATGCCTATTTATGGGTGAAGGCAGCGCATTTGATTTTCGTCATCTTCTGGATGGCGGGATTGTTCATGCTGCCCCGGTTCCTGGTCTATCATCAGGAAGCGCAAAAGGGTTCTGCCGAAGCCGCCGTCTGGGTTGACCGTGAACACAAGCTGCGATCGATCATCCTGACGCCGTCACTGGTGATCGTGTGGGTGCTGGGCCTGGCGCTGGCTGCCCATCTCGGGCTGTTCAATGGCGCGGTGGGGCTTGGGTGGCTTCATATCAAATTGCTGCTTGTGCTGGGGCTGAGCGGGTATCACGGCTATATCAGTGCGTATTCCAAGAAGCTTGCCAACGGCGTGCAATCGCTGACCGGGCGGCAGCTCCGCTTGCTGAACGAGGTGCCGGGCGTTTCGGCGGCGCTGATCGTGGTGTTGGCGATCGTCCAGCCTTTTTGAAGCTTGCTTGACTTCGTTCCGGGTGGCCCGTAATTCGTGGCCAATCTCCTCGCGCAGTGATACGCTGCGCGGCGACCCTCCCCTTTCAGCATCGTCGCGTAACCCTTTCGCAGACTGACGCTTTTTTCCATAAAACTGTTACGACCGGATCGTGCCCATGCATCTTGCAGACCTGAAAAAGAAAAAACCGGCTGAGCTGGTCGAAATGGCTGAATCGCTGGGGATCGAAAGCGCATCGACGCTGCGCAAGCAGGATCTGATGTTCGCGATCCTGAAAATTCAGGCCGAAAATGGCGAGCAGATCATGGGGCTGGGTACGATTGAAGTGCTGCCCGACGGCTTTGGTTTCCTGCGTAGCCCCGAAGCGAATTATCTTGCCGGGCCTGACGACATCTACATCTCGCCCAACCAGGTTCGTAAGTTCGGCTTGCGTACCGGCGATACCGTGGAAGGCGAGATTCGCGGCCCCAAGGACGGCGAGCGCTATTTTGCGCTGGTGCGGCTGACATCGGTTAATTTCGATGATCCGGATGTCGTCCGCCACCGCGTGAATTTCGACAATCTGACGCCGCTTTATCCTGATGAGAAGCTGACGCTCGATCCGTTCGATCCGACAGTGAAGGACAAATCAGCCCGCGTGATCGACATTGTCGCGCCGCAGGGCAAGGGTCAGCGCGCGCTGATCGTCGCACCGCCCCGCGTCGGCAAGACGATGCTGCTGCAGAACATTGCGCGCGCGATTACGGATAATCACCCCGAAGTGTTCCTGATCGTGCTGCTGATCGATGAGCGGCCCGAGGAAGTGACCGACATGCAGCGATCGGTGAAGGGCGAGGTGATCTCCTCTACCTTCGACGAACCAGCACAGCGCCACGTACAGGTCGCCGAAATGGTGATCGAAAAGGCCAAGCGCCTGGTTGAACACAAGAAGGATGTCGTCATCCTGCTCGATTCGATCACGCGGCTTGGTCGTGCGTACAACACTGTCGTGCCGAGCTCCGGCAAGGTGCTGACGGGCGGTGTGGATGCCAATGCGCTGCAGCGGCCGAAGCGATTCTTTGGTGCCGCGCGCAATATCGAGGAAGGCGGGTCGCTGTCGATCATCGCGACGGCGCTGATCGATACCGGCAGCCGGATGGACGAAGTGATTTTCGAAGAGTTCAAGGGCACCGGCAATTCCGAAATCGTGCTGGACCGCAAGGTTTCCGACAAGCGTATCTTCCCGGCGATGGATGTCGGCAAATCGGGTACGCGCAAGGAAGAATTGCTGGTCGACAAGGGCAAGCTGTCGAAAATGTGGGTGCTGCGCCGGATCCTGATGCAAATGGGCACCATCGACGCCATGGAATTCCTGCTCGACAAGATGAAGGATTCCAAGACCAACGAAGACTTCTTCGATTCGATGAACCAATAGGCCCCAGGGTCACCCGCCGGAGGATCGCCAATGTGGGCCTTGCTTGCTGCTGAACCGATGTCGATGAGCTATTTGTGGAATCACATTCTGGCTGATTTCGCGAATATCGGTACTTTGTCGGCGCTGACGGCATTTGCCACGGTGGTGCTGCTCGATGTGGCGCTGGCGGGGGACAACGCCATCATCGTTGGCGCCCTGGCCGCAGGATTGCCGGCGGCACAGCGCAAGCAAGTGATCGCGATCGGCATATTGGCCGCGCTGGTGCTGCGGATCGTTTTTGCGGTTGCGGTGCTCTATGGGCTGGAAAGCTTCAAGCAATATGGCCTGGTGTTCGGCGGGGGGCTGCTGTTGCTGTGGGTCGCGTGGAAAATGTACCGCGAACTTCAGCCACAAACCGGATCAGCCGAGGATGAACTGGGCGGCATCAAACCCCCGAAAAGCTTCATAGCGGCTGCCTGGGCGGTTGCTGCTGCCGATGTGTCGATGAGCTTGGATAACGTGCTGGCGGTAGCCGGTGCCGCGCGCGAGCACCCCGGCATCATGGTGATCGGGCTGATCCTGTCGGTGGGGTTGATGGGTGTCGCGGCCAATGTGATCGCCAAATATATCGAGCGTTATCGGTGGATTGCGTGGATCGGGCTGATCATCATCATCTATGTTGCGGGCCGGATGATTTACGAAGGCTGGTTCGATGTGCAGCCCATTGTGCAGCCAATGATTCAGGCCATCACATAATCGAACTGCCCGGCCGGGGCGGGGGCAAAGCGTTGCTCATGCGCGAGCAGCCATGCTTTGGTGACTGGCCCATTGCCGCCGGAATAGGCACCGAGCACGCCCCCAGCCGCCAGAACGCGGTGGCAGGGGACAATGATGGGGAATGGGTTGCGGGCACAGGCCTGGCCGATCGCCCGGGGGCTGGAGTTGAGCGCCCTCGCCAGCGCGCCGTAACTGGTCGTCGCGCCATAGCCGATGTCGATCATGCCCTTGCGCAGTGCATTGCCCCGATCGGTATTGAGCGGTGCCAGCGGCAGATCAAACGCGATCCGTTTCCCGTTAAACCATTCAATTAGCTGGCGTTCAGCCATTATCAGGAGCGGTGAGACGGCGGGAATCAGGTTTGTACCGTCTTCGATCGACAGCGACATTAGCTGGGTGGCCGACGCGACGATCCGCACCGCGCCGATGGGCGTTGCGATAATGGCCTGATCGCGCGCATACATGGCGTGGTTATGCAGCGCAGCCAATCATTGCTCAAGTGGAGTTGAACCGGCCGATGAAGATCAATGTCGAGGTGGAATGCACGCCTGAAGAAGCACGGCGGCTGATGGGGCTGCCGGATTTCACGCCGGTCCATGAAAAATATATCGCGACGTTGACCGATTCGATGGACGGCCATGTGAAGCCCGAAATGCTGGAGGCTGTGATGCGCAGCTGGGCCCCGATGGGCGAGGCGGGCATGAATTTCTGGCGGCAGTTGTTCGATGGATCAATGAAGCCCAAGGGCTGAGTTCGTGGCGACCGGGGACGACACGATTTTCGCGGTGGCCAGCGGTCAGCCGCCCGCCGCGATCGCGATCATGCGGATCAGTGGTCCGGCTGCCTTTGCGGCAGCGAGCGCCCTCGCGGGACCGCTGGCACTCCCGCGCCAAGCCTCAGTTCGTGCCTTGCGCGATCCCCGTACCGGCGATGTGCTCGATCGCGCGCTGGTGATCTGTTTTCCCGGACCGGCAAGCGCGACGGGGGAGGACATCGTTGAATTGCATCTTCATGGTGGTCGTGCGGTCATTGCGGCGGTGGTAGCACGGCTTGGGCAACTGCCCGGCTTGAGGCCAGCCGAAGCGGGGGAATTTACCCGGCGTGCGCTGATATCGGGCCGGATCGATCTGGCCGAAGCCGAGGGGCTGGGCGATTTGCTGACCGCGCAAACCGAGGGGCAGCGACGCGCGGCGATTGCAGCGGTGGAAGGAGTGGTCAGCCAGGCGGTACAGGGTTGGTCTGCGCGACTGCTGGCGGTCTCTGCACTGGTAGAGGCGGCGCTGGACTTTGCTGATGAAGATGATGTTGATGAAGCATCGCTGCCGATGATCAGGGTTGCCGTTGAAGAATTGGCGGACGATCTGGCGGCGGTGCTGGCGGTACTGTCGGTAGAGCGGCTGCATCACGGCATTACGGTGGTGCTGGCGGGGCCGCCCAACAGCGGCAAATCGACATTGCTCAATGTGCTCGCCCAACGCGATGTATCGATCGTCTCCTCCATCGCGGGGACCACTCGGGATCGGATCGAGGCTGCGGTGATCAGGGATGGTATTGCCTATATCCTCACCGACACGGCGGGACTCGCCATGGCGACCGACGATCCTGTTGAGGCGATCGGGATAGAGCGGACCCGGCAATCGCTGACGATAGCGGATATCGTTTTATGGCTGGGAGACGATGCGCCGGACCAAACCCAGACGGCTCTGTGGCTTTGGCCCCGGGCGGATCTTGATGACCGCGCCAGCACAGTGCCCGCCGGGCGGGTGGCTGTTTCAGCGAAATCCGGCTTGGGGATCGATTTGCTGTGGCGCCGGATTGGTGAGCTGGCGCGGGGGTTATTGCCGCGTGAAGACCAGCTGGCGTTAAACCAACGCCAGCGTGCCCTGTGTGGCGACTGCCATCATGCACTGCGCGACGTTGCGGGGCAGGATGACCTGCTGATCATCGCAGAGCAGCTGCGGGTAGCGCGGCGTGCGCTCGACAAGATCACCGGTGCGACTGACGTTGAGGCAATGCTCGACGCCCTGTTTGGGCAGTTTTGCATCGGCAAATGATGTTCCACGTGGAACGTTGCGCCCCAAACGCTTTTGACTTGGCGACCTGCACCGCATAGCGGACACCTATGGACTTTGATGTCATCATCATCGGCGGTGGCCATGCTGGCACCGAAGCCGCAGCAGCAGCGGCGCGACGCGGTGCGCGCACGGCATTGATCAGCTTCGATCCCGAACGGATCGGGGCAATGTCATGCAATCCGGCGATCGGCGGCCTTGGCAAAGGGCATCTGGTGCGTGAAGTGGAAGCCTTTGACGGGCTGATCGCGCGCGCGACCGATGCGGCGGGGATTCATTACCGGATGCTCAACCGTAGCAAGGGCACAGCGGTGCAGGGGCCCCGCGTGCAGGCCGATCGGCGGCTCTATGCGCGGGCGATTCAACGGATGTTGGCCGCACAGCCGGGCCTTGAGATCATTGGTGGCGAGGCGGAGTCGCTGACCATCAGTGACGCGCAGGTAACCGGCATTCGGCTGGCAGACGGTCGGGTCATGACGTCACGTGCGGTGGTGTTGGCCACCGGCACCTTTCTTGGTGGACGGCTGTTTTGCGGTGACCAGCGCGATGTGGGTGGCCGCTGGGGGGAACAGGCAGCGACGATATTGGGCGATCAATTGCGTGCGCTGGGGCTGCCTATGGGGCGCCTGAAGACGGGCACGCCGCCACGGCTCGATGGGCGCACGATAGACTGGGCGCGGCTGGAAGAGCAGCGATCCGATGCCGCGCCATGGACGATGTCGCCAATGACAGTGGCGCGCCAGCAGCCTCAGCTCTTCTGCGCCGTTACCCGGACAAACCCGCAAACACACGCCATCATTCGCACGGGGCTGGATCGATCGCCGCTGTTTACCGGTGCGATCGGGGCGGCCGGCCCTCGCTATTGCCCGTCGATCGAGGATAAAATCCACCGTTTCGGTGACCGCGACGGGCACCAGATCTTTCTCGAGCCAGAGGGTCTTGATGATCATCTGGTCTATCCCAATGGCATTTCCACATCATTGCCTGTGGATATTCAGGCGGCGATGATCGCGTCGATTGCGGGGCTGGAGCGGGCGCGGATCGTGACGCCGGGATATGCAGTCGAGTATGATTATATCGATCCCCGTGCGCTGGACCCGAGCTTGGCGCTGCAGGCGGTGGAGGGCTTGTATTGCTGTGGGCAGATCAATGGCACGACCGGCTATGAGGAGGCAGCTGGACAGGGGCTGCTGGCGGGGTTGAACGCGGCGGCGCACGCGTTGGGGATGGACCCGGTTATCCTGGATCGGGCGAGCAGTTACCTGGGGGTGATGATCGACGATCTCGTGTTGCAGGGCGTGACGGAGCCTTACCGAATGCTCACCGCCCGCGCCGAGTATCGGCTGCGGTTGCGCGCAGACAATGCAGAGACGCGGCTTGGGGCGATAGCCAGGGCAGCCGGATGCCTGAGCACCGAAAGGCAGGAGCGGCTGAGCATGCGAGATGAGGCGCGCCGGCGTATTGAGGCCGCCCTTCGAGCGACCTTGCCGTCGCGGTTGGTGATGGAACGCGGTGCCGGGGTTGTCGATGATGGTGCGCAACGTTCCGGCTTCGACTGGCTGCGGTTTCCGGGCGTAGACATGGATCACGTCGCCCCGGGGATCAGGGCGGCGCATGACGCTGCATTGGTCAACGAAATTGCAGAAGATGCACGCTATGCGCCGTATATTGACCGACAGACGGCCGAAATTGCGTCGATCCGGCGGGATGACACGCTCGCAATCCCAGCGAGCCTGGACTTTGCGGCTATCCCTGGGCTGTCGAAGGAAATGGTCGAGCGGCTTAGTGCCGCCCGCCCGGTGTCAATTTCGGCCGCAGGGCGCGTCAGGGGCGTGACGCCTGCGGGCCTCTCAGCGATCCTGCTCCATGTGCGAAAGCGCGCTGCGTGACCGAGGATGAGGCAAGGGAGTGGATACGGGCGCGGTTCGATGTTTCACGTGAAACGCTGCTCGCGGAGTTTGCCGATGCGGTGCGCGCAGAAATGCCCCATCAGAATCTCGTATCGGCGTCGAGCGCAGAGGCGCTATGGGCGCGGCACATTGTCGATTCGGCTCAATTGGTTGGGCTTGCGGGGGATGCAGGCAAGGACCGCTGGATTGATATTGGCACTGGCGCGGGTTTCCCCGGGTTGGTTGTCGCCATCTTGACTGACTGGCCAATGGTGCTGATCGAACCTCGCCGGAAGCGTGCTGCCTTTCTGGATGGCGTCGTGACGTCGCTTGGCTTGGTCCACCGGGTAGAAGTCGTCTGCGCTCGGGCGGAGCAATATCAGGGCACCGGTGCGGTAATTTCCGCGCGGGCGGTGGGGCCGCTGTCCGCTGTGCTCGCGGCGGCCGTCCATTTATCCACAACAAAGACGCGCTGGATATTGCCAAAGGGCCCGCGCGCGGCGGAAGAAGTGGCGTTGGCGCGGCAGGCATGGCATGGGACGTTCCACGTGGAACAGAGCATTACCGACCCAGAGTCGCTCATCATCACTGCAAAGGGTGTTGCCCGCCGATGAAGTGCATTGCGATCGCGAACCAGAAGGGCGGTGTCGGCAAGACGACGACGGCGATCAATCTGGGCACGGCACTTGCTGCCACGGGCATGCATGTGCTGCTGATTGATCTGGATCCGCAGGGCAATTGCTCCACGGGCCTGGGGATCAACCGGGCCGACCGAGACCGGTCATCCTACGACCTGCTGATCGGTGAAGCCGCGCTGGAAGAGAGTTATATCCCGACGCGCGTGCCCAACCTCGATATTGTGCCAGCGACAGCCGACCTTTCCGGCGCGGAGATCGAGCTCGTCGAGTTTGATGAACGCACCCACCGGCTCGACAAGGTGTTTTCCCGCGCCGGCGACCGCTGGGACGTGGTGTTGATCGATTGCCCGCCCTCGCTTGGCCTGCTGACGATGAACGCGATGGTCGCCGCTGATTCGTTGCTCGTGCCGCTGCAGTGCGAATTTTTCGCGCTGGAGGGGTTGAGCCAGCTGCTCAACACCGTTGAGCGTATCCGCACCCGCTTCAACCCCGGCCTGTCGATCCTGGGGGTGGCGCTGACCATGTATGACCGCCGCAACCGGCTGACCGAGCAGGTGTCAGACGATGTGCGCGCGGTGCTGGGGAAGGTGGTGTTCGACACCGTCATCCCGCGCAACGTCCGCCTCTCCGAAGCGCCAAGCCATGGCCTGCCCGCGCTGATCTATGATCATCGTTGCCCGGGCTCCGAGGCATATATCGCCCTGGCGCGCGAACTGATCGCCCGTTTACCCAAGACCACGCCGAGAAGCGCCCAGGCCGCATGACCGAGACCACACCTACGCCTATCGCCGCCCCCACTGCAGCCCTGCGCAAGGCCCGACCCGGACTGGGCCGAGGCCTCAGCGCGTTGATGGGCGATATCCAGCGGGAGGAGCCGGTAACGCCAGGGGCCGCACCCGGACCGGGATTGCGCATGCTGCCGGTCGGTTCGCTCTCTCCGCATCCCGGCCAGCCGCGCCGTCGTTTCGATGAGGCGGCGCTGGATGAGCTGGCAAATTCGATCGCCGCGCGCGGGCTGATTCAGCCCATCGTCGTCCGCCCGTTCGGCAAGGGGTTTCAGATTGTCGCTGGCGAACGCCGCTGGCGCGCGGCCCAGCGGGCAAGGCTCCACGAAGTCCCTGTTATCATTCGAGACTTTGATGATGCGGAGACGCTCGAAGTCGCGCTCGTCGAGAATATCCAACGCCAGGACCTGAACGCCATCGAAGAAGCGGAGGCCTATGCGCGCCTGGTCGGCGATTATGGCCATACGCAGGAGGCGCTTGCCAAGATCGTCCATAAATCGCGCAGCCATGTCGCCAATCTGATGCGCTTGCTGGAATTGCCGGCGCCGGTGCAGACGATGGTTGTCGAAGGCCAGATCACCATGGGCCATGCTCGCGCGATGATTGGCGCGGCCAATGTCGAAGCACTGGCGCGCGACGTGATCGCCCGGCAGTTATCGGTGCGCGAAACGGAAAAACTCGCACGCGCTGCAAAGCCGGATGCCGGGCGCGGGCAGCGGGCAGCCGGGCAGGGGCCTGATCATGATATTGCCGCCCTCGAAAATCAGCTCGCTGATCTGCTCGGCCTGTCGGTGCGGATCGCCTTCAGCACCAAGGGCGGCACGTTGACGCTGGGTTATTCAACGCTCGATCAGCTCGATATGATTTGCCAGCGGCTCAGCGGCGATCAGCTTTAACCAACGCAGCCATCAGCGCTGGCGCTGCACCGCGCGCGCCACCGTGATGCAGGCGGCTTCCGCTAATATCGGCCCCGCCGTGGCCGTACTCATCGTCGCGCGCTCTGCCTGGCGGATATAGTCGATCGCCCCGCTGAGCTTCACGGCATTCCATTGGCGCAGCGCGCGCCCGGTGCCGGGCTTGTCCTTGAAGAACACCCGGGGCCCTTCAATCACGCTGCCGATCGATGCACCCGCTGCCACGTCAGCCTGAAGCTCCGCCAACAGCATCAACCGCCGTACCAGCCCGCGCAACACCGGGATCAGGGATACGCCAGCCTCTTCCAAGCGCGCCAACTCGCCCCCCAACGTCGGCAAATCGCCCGCAATCGCTGCCTCGATCGCCCGGCCGATCTCGGCGTCGCCAACATCGGCCCCGACGGCGTCGATTGCATCGTCATCCAGCATGGCCGGGCGTTCCGGCGAAGCGTCGAGATACAGCGCCAGCTTTTCAATCTCCCGCGTCAAAATCGCACGGTCCCCGCCCGCCGCCGCGAACAGGCGCGATGCCGTGCCGCCCGTCGTGCGCAGCCCGTGTTCGCTGGCGATTGCCACCGCCAGCCGATCCGCATCGGCCGCATCCAGCGGATAGCAGGCAAAGCTCAGCGCATTGCTGGCCCCAATCACCAGCTTCACGACCTTGCCCGATGTCTTCAGCCCCGGCGCAATCGCCACGACCGGGTTGCCAGCCTGCTCCGCCGACAGCAGCAGCGCCAGCGCATCATGGCTGTCCTCGCCCAAGCCAGTCAACCGGATGTAACGCGCACCACCAAACAGTGATAATGATGCCGCCTCGGTCGCCAGTCGCCCCGGGTCGCTCTTCAGCGTGGCCCCATCCAGGTCGATCCGCTCGACATCGGGCCCCATTGCCCGGCCAAGGCGCAACGCCAGGTCGCGCGCGCCCGATTCATCGGGGCCGTGGAGCAGGTAAAGCCGGGTCGCCGGGTTCGCGCTATCCAGCGCCTGACGCATCTGGTTGGCGTTGACCTTCACGGTCCGCCGGGGCTGGTCGGTTCAGGACTCGTTCGTTCAGCATACAGCGCCACACGTGCGACGATCTGATCAGCGACAATCGCAGAAAGCCGCTCCAGCGCCGTATTCTCGCCGGCAATCGTTGCATATTCTGACCCGACCACGTCGATGCCCGCATCAGAACCAGCCGTCGCATCGAGCAATACCGCGCCATTCGCCAGATCGATCAGCTGATAGCGCGCCCGCAGCGTCCGCCGCTCCCGCGTGATAGTATCATCGCGGCGCACGCCCAGCCCGATGATCCGATCGTCAAGCCGCACCTCCAGCCGGTACATCGGCTTTGACCCCGGTGTTGCCGCCAGCCGGTCGCGCACCGCATTGCCGACCAGATACCCTGCCTGGCCCTCAATCGGGGCGATTTCCACCTGCGCGAGTACCGAGGCGACCTTGCCGCCGCTGCCGCCCGCATAAAGCGGCCGCAGCGTGCACCCGGTCAACGCCAGCGCGAGCGCGAGCAGCAGGGCCGATTGCCGCATCATGCGACCAGATTTACCAGGCGATCGGGCACGACGATGATCTTTCGTGGTGACGCTCCGTCAAGCACACGCTGGACATGAGTATTGGCGAGCGCCATCGCCTCCATCGCCTCACGCGACATGCCCTTGGCAACAACCTGGGTGTCACGCAGCTTGCCGTTGATCTGGATCGCGATTGTCACTTCGTCCTCCACCAGCAGCGCGGGATCGACCTTGGGCCACGTCGCATCGGCAATCAATCCCTCACCGCCAAGCGACGCCCATGCTTCCTCGGCAACATGCGGCACCATGGGGGCGACCAGCTTCAGCAGCGCCTGGATCGCCGCAGTGCGCGATGCCGATGGCAGGGCACGATCAATCGCATTGGTCAGCTCATACAGCCGGGCGACGGCTTTGTTGAAGCCCAATGCCTCGATATCCGCGCCAACGCCCGCAATCGTCTGGTGAAGCTTGCGCTCAAGCGCCATGTCTCGCCCTTCAGCGGGTGGGTTGCCATTTTCGGACTGCAGCAGCCGCCACAGCCGCTGAATATAGCGCCACGATCCCTCAATCCCGGATTCGCTCCATGGCAGGTCGCGTTCCGGCGGCGAGTCCGACAGCATGAACCAGCGCACGGCGTCCGCGCCATATTGTTCGACAATCGGTTCGGGATCGACGGTGTTCTTCTTCGATTTCGACATTTTCTCGACGCGGCCGACGGTGACGGGGCGTCCATCAGCGCGTTCGACAAATACGCCGTCGATGTTCGAAATATCGTCCGGCGACAGCCATTGGCCGTCCACCGATTTATAGGTTTCGTGCGTCACCATGCCCTGCGTGAACAATCCCGCAAAAGGCTCAGCGACATTCAGCCGCCCGATATGCTTCAATGCGCGCGTCCAGAACCGCGCATAGAGCAGGTGGAGGATCGCATGCTCCACGCCGCCGATATACTGGCCCACCGGCAGCCAGGCCTCGGCCTCGGCCTGGTCGAACGGCTTGTCGGTCGGCTGGCTGGCGAAGCGAATGAAATACCATGATGAATTGACGAATGTATCCAGCGTGTCGGTTTCCCGCCGGGCCTCTGCGCCGCAGGTGGGGCACGGCACATGCTTCCAGGTCGGATGCCGGTCGAGCGGGTTGCCCGGCACGTCGAAGGTCACGTCTTCCGGCAACACCACCGGTAATTGCGCGCGGGGCACAGGCACCGCGCCGCAAACATCGCAGTGGATGATCGGGATTGGCGTGCCCCAATAACGCTGGCGGCTGACGCCCCAGTCGCGCAGGCGGAATATCGTGCGGCCCGTGCCCCAGCCATCATCCTCGGCCCGGCGGATCACGGTGCGCTTCGCATCCTCCACATCCATCCCGTCAAGGAAGTGCGAGTTCACCAGCGTGCCGGGGCCGGTATAGGCTGTATTGCCAGCAAAAACCGGGGTTTCGTTATCACCATCGGAGACCACGCGGGTGACCGGCAGGCCGTATTTGCGCGCGAAATCAAGGTCGCGCTGGTCATGCGCGGGCACGCCGAACACCGCACCGCTGCCATAATCCATCAGCACGAAATTGGCGATGTACAAGGGCAGTTGCCAGCTCGGATCAAACGGGTGGGTGGCGGTCAACCCGGTATCGAAGCCCAGTTTTTCCTGCGTCTCTATTTCCGCCGCGGTCGTGCCGCCCTTGCGGCATTGCTCCATGAATGCAGCGGCATCTGCGCTGGTCTCGGCGGCAGCGCGCGCAATCGGATGATCGGCGGCCACGGCAACGAAGCTGGCACCAAAGATCGTGTCGGGCCGCGTCGTAAACACTTCGACCTGCCCATCGTTTGACAGGGCAAACCGAAACGCGAGCCCCTGGCTGCGGCCGATCCAGTTTTCCTGCATCAGCTTGACCTTGTCCGGCCAGGCATCCAGCCCGCCCAGCCCATCGAGCAACTCGTCGGCAAAATCGGTAATCTTCAAGAACCACTGGTTCAGCTTGCGCCGTTCAACCAGCGCGCCGGAACGCCAGCCGCGCCCGTCGATCACCTGCTCATTGGCAAGCACCGTCATATCGACGGGATCCCAGTTCACCGCCGATTCGCGGCGATAAACCAGCCCGGCCGCATACAGATCAAGGAACAGCGCCTGTTCATGCCCGTAATAATCGGGCTCGCAGGTGGATAGTTCGCGCGACCAATCAAGCGCAAAGCCCAGTTGCTTCAGCTGGCGGCGCATATTGGCAATGTTGGCGCGCGTCCAATCGCCCGGGTGCACCCCTTTTTCCATCGCTGCATTCTCGGCAGGCATGCCGAACGAGTCCCATCCCATGGGATGCAGAACGTGATGGCCCGTCCTCCGCCGATAGCGCGCCAGCACATCGCCCATCGTGTAGTTGCGGACGTGCCCCATATGGATGCGTCCCGATGGATAGGGAAACATTTCAAGCACATAGGATTTTGGCTGATTGCGATCCGCCGGCGAACCATGGGCACCAGCCGAAAACGTCTGGCGCTCATCCCAAATCGCCTGCCAGGCCGCGTCCGCCTTCAGCGCGTTGAAGCGCGGCGCCGTGGTCATCCGATCAGCCGGCGATGGCGGTGCGCCGCAAATCGCGGGCCCGGGTCAGGATAATGTCTTCCAGTTTTTGTGAAGTGGCCGCACGAACCGGCGCATCGACCCAATCGCTATTGCGGCTGATCTGGCGCTGCACGGTAACCCGCAGCGCATCGGCCCGCAAATCGCGGTCGAGGATCGAAATCGTTACCTTCATCCGCTCGGCAGGCGAGGCTGGGTTGACGTACCAGTCGCTGACGATGACGCCACCGTTGGAATCGGTTTGCAGCAACGGCATGAAGCTGATCGTGTCGAGCGACGCGCGCCACAAATAGCTGTTGACGCCAATCGTGGTGACTTGCGACGCCGCCAGATCGGCCCGAGGGCGGTCTTTGGCCCCGCCACCGCATGCAACGAGGGGGAGGGCGAGCGAAGCCACGAACGCGGTGCGCAACAAGCGGGTCATGGGCTATTCCCTGGACGAGTGAAAAATGATCCCTTGGCCTCTACAGATGGTATCGCCAGCCCGCAAGCATGCCGCGCAGGCCGTGCGCGCTTGGAAACCGGAATGGCGATTGTGGGCGGAATGCAACACTCTCTCCACAAAGTGAATTGTGGCGGTGGTGCGGCGCGCGCAAACCCCTATAAAGGGTATTCGGAATCGAAGGACTTGTTGTGTTGAACCGTCGCACCATTGCTGGCTCTGTGCTGGGGGCGTTGATCGTCGCCGGTCTGGTGGTGCCTGCATTCGGTGCATCGGAGGGCGCTCGCCGCCTTGTTCCAGCGGAACGGACGATCAGCCGGAGCATCGCAACGTTCACACCTGCCTCGGCCGATCCAAAGCTGGCTGCGTTGCTGGCGCTTAATGGTCTGAATGACAGCGATTTCCGCTTTACGCCGTCTGAGTCGCGCCGCAACGGCAGTCGCGCGGTGACGGTGGCGGTGCGTGCACGCTCGACAACGGTTTCTCGCGAGGCGCAGCGGATCGGTTCGGCTGAACCCGTGTCCGGTGCCTCAATCGGCCTAGCGCCCATTGCCTATAATCTGGGCGTTGCGGTTGGCTGGAAGCGGTTTGCGCTGTCGGGGGATGTCAGCCGTCTTGATCTCGCCGGTCTGCCGGGCAGCCGCGAATCGGTCGGTCTGGGCGTCAGCTATTCAGGCAAGCGCGCATCGGCGCGGTTGCGGGCCACGGCCGATCGTCCGCTGGGCGATACACCGAAGTTCATTACCGATAATCCCACCGTGGCGATCGACGTTGCGGGTTCCTACACGGTGGCGCGCAATATCGATCTGACGGCGGGGCTTCGCTACAAACGCGAAAGCAATAACCGGCTTGACCGGCTGACCGACAATCGGCGTGATAGCCAGGCCGTCTATATCGGCACTGCACTCCGCTTCTAAGCCGAGGATGCTCCGGTGCGGTGCCGCCCGCGCTTGGGCGTAATCCACGCATCGATTGCTGCCCATCCGTGAAACCCGGCACCGTTCAGCCGCTTCATCCTGTCCCCGTCCATGCCGCCCAGCGCGATCACAGGTATTTTCGTTTGCCGGGCCAGCAGCGCTGCACGGATGACACCCAGGTTGCCCGCCCCGGGGTGCGATCGGGTAGTGAAAACAGGTGAGATCAACACGATATCGGCCCCTGCACGCCTCGCCGCGATAATTTCCGGTAGCGAATGGGCGGGCCAGCTGATGATCCCCGCGCGCCGCTTGGGAAAACGGCCATGGGTGCCTGCGCTGTGCCGGCCAAGATAATCGGTCCCGGCGACGATCAGCATCAGCCTGCGCCGGCGGGCGACCTTGGCCACCCGGGTGTAAAGATCACGCCGCGCCTCAAGGTTCAGGCTGTAATGGCGAAAAATCACGCCGCCACCACGTGGTATCCGTTCCAGCGCCGCCCACAACGCGTCGCCCATCCGTTCGTCGGTCATCAGCCACTGGGTGGGAATCCGGGGGTGACGGGGGCGCATCCGCCTGACTATAGCACGCCGATGAAAGACCGCGATCCTGCCCAGCGCCTTGCAGATGTACAGGCAGCCATTGCCGCCGCCGCCACGCTTGCGGGCCGCCGTACTGATGACGTCACGTTGATCGCGGTATCGAAAACCCAGCCTGTCGAGGCCATTCGCCCGCTGGTGCAGGCAGGCCAGCGCGTGTTCGGCGAAAATCGCGTGCAGGAAGCAGAACAGAAGTGGCCCGTTTTGCGCGACGAAACGCCGGATATTGCCGTGCATTTGATCGGGCAGCTCCAGTCGAACAAGGCCGAGGCAGCCGTGGCGCTGTTCGATGCCATCCACGCCGTCGACCGGCCATCGCTGGTAACGGCGCTGGCGCGAGCGATGGATAAAACCGGCAGACGACCGGCGTGCTTCATCCAGGTCAATATCGGGGATGAACCGCAAAAGGGTGGCGTGCCGACCGCCGGACTGGCTGGATTGATCGCGGAAGCACGCCAGGCCGCTTTGCCGATCGGCGGCCTGATGTGCCTGCCTCCCGCTGATCTTGAGCCGGCCCCTTATTTCGCGCTGCTCGCCAAACTGGCGCGTGACAATGGGGTGACGGGGCTCAGCATGGGCATGTCGAGTGATTTTGAAACTGCCGTCACCTTGGGAGCCACCCATGTGCGCGTTGGCAGCGCATTATTTGGGGCGCGGGCGTGAAGTTTTCAGCGATCATCTTCGATTTTGACGGCGTTTTGATTGACAGCGAGTATGTCGGCAACCGCCAGATCGCCGCTTTTTTGAGCAGCGTCGGTCATCCTACCACCGTTGAAGAATCGATGGCGCAGTTCATGGGATTGGCCGACCGCGACTTTCATGCCGCTGTCGAGCGCTGGATCGGCGGCCCTTTGCCCGACACGTTTCACGCGGCGCGTGCCGCCGAGGATGACCGGGTGATGGCGGAAGGGATTGCCGCGGTGCACGGTGCCATCGATTTCGTTCAGTCCCTGCCGCCCGCACTGCCGCGCGCGATCGCCTCGTCCAGCTCGACACGCTGGATCACCCGGCATCTGGACCATATCGGGCTGCGCGCCGCCTTTGGCGACCGGATTTTCAGCGGCAAGGAACATGTCAAACGGGGCAAGCCCGCGCCTGATCT
Source organism: Sphingomonadales bacterium (assembly GCA_038319335.1). Classification (GTDB taxonomy): domain Bacteria; phylum Pseudomonadota; class Alphaproteobacteria; order Sphingomonadales; family Sphingomonadaceae; genus Sphingomonas. The sequence continues at coordinate 4,683 of JBBQDD010000001.1, read as the reverse complement.
ATACCTCCACGCCGCCGCCGCGCTGGGCGTCGCGATCGAGGAATGCGTGATCCTGGAAGATTCCCCCGTTGGCGCGACGGGTGCGGTGGCATCCGGCGCTTACGTCATCGGCCTGTGTGCCGGGATGCACTGCGGGGCTGATCATGCGGCGGTGCTGCGCGGTATCGGCGTCGATGCGATCGCGCATGATTTTGCCGATGTGGCCCGGCTGGTAGCTTAAAATTCGTGGCCCGTGCGGTCGCGCTTTGTGGCCAGATAGCGTTCGTTATGGGGGTTGGCGGGCAGTTTATGCGGCACCCGTTCGATCACGGTGATCCCGGCGGCTTCCAGCTGCGCCACCTTTTGCGGATTATTGGTCAATAATCGAACGGATCGCTGCCCCAGCAGCGCCAGCATCCGCGCCGCAACGCTGAAGTCGCGCGAATCGACCGCAAAGCCCAGCCTTGTATTGGCATCGACGGTATCGAACCCCTGATCCTGCAGCGCATAGGCGCGCAGCTTGTTGATCAGCCCAATCCCGCGCCCTTCCTGCCGCAAGTACAGCAATATGCCCCAGCCGCTGGCCGCGATGGCCTCAATGGCTGCATCAAGCTGCGGCCCGCAATCGCATTTCAGACTGCCGAGCACATCCCCCGTCAGGCATTCGCTGTGCAGCCGCACCAGCGGCGGCTGCCCATTGGGTGCCCCGATCATCAGCGCGACATGCTCGCCCGGCATTTCCGGCGTTCTAAACGCGACGATTTCCGCCGATTCGGCGCCCGCGACTGGCAAATGCGCGCGCGCCGCAATGGTCAGCCGCAGCGCGTCCTGATGATCATCGATGTCGGCGGGTGACAGGATTGGCATGGCCTCTGCGCCTGCCAGCACAAAAAACGCCGGAAGCATGCCGGCCAGCGTCGCCAGCCGCAGGGCAGCGGCGGCAGCATCCCGATCGGCAATCTCGGTCGTCCGAAATGGACCCTTCAGCGGCGTCAGCAAATCGAACTGCGGATCGGCGAGCGCGGTGGCCGTGGCGAAATCAATCCAGGGTGCCCGCTGGATCATCACCGGGCATTCAGGTGCGGCTGCAGGGGCCTGATTGGTCAGTTTGAGCGTGGCGGCCCGCCCTGAGGAGATCAGGACCGTGGCGGTGTCATCCGCATCAAATGCCGCCAGCCGCACCGGATCGGCCGTTTCGATGGCAAGTACCGCCATGCTGCCGTGATCGGTGCGTATCCCGACGGGCCATCCGCGCCGCAGCGAATCGATCGCCTGGGCGACCAAGCGTGCGCTCATAGCGAGAACTCAGTGACGATCGGGATGTGATCCGACGGTTTCAGCCAACTGCGTGCGGCTTCGTGCACATCATGCCGGGTTGCGGTGGCTGCCAGATCGCTGCTCGCCCACATATGGTCAAGGCGCCGCCCACGATCGGACGCCGCCCAATCCTTGGCGCGGTAGCTCCACCAGGTGAACAGGCGTTCCGGCGCGGGGATGAAGCGGCGGCCCAGATCAGTCCAGTCGCCCGCCGCCTGCAACCGGGCAAGCGCTTCAACCTCGACAGGGGTATGGCTCACCACGTCGATCAGTTGCTTGTGGCTCCACACATCCGATTCGAGCGGGGCAATGTTGAAATCGCCGACCAGCAGCGTTGGGCCCTTTATCCCTTCCGACCAGCGGGTCATCCGTTCGAGAAAATCCAGCTTCTGCCCGAATTTGGGGTTCAATTCGCGATCGGGAATATCCCCGCCGGCCGGCACATAAACATTTTCGATTCGCAGGCCATTATCGAGTCGAACGCCCAGGTGCCGGGCTTCGCCATTGGCCTGCCAGTCGAGCCGGTCATGCGCGTGGAGCGGCATCTTGCTGATAATTGCCACGCCGTGGTGCATCCGCTGGCCGTTGAGCGCCAGGTGCGGGTAGCCCAGTGCACGAAAGGCAGCGGCGGGAAAATCGCCATCCATGACCTTGGTTTCCTGCAGGCACAGAATGTCTGGCGCTGATTCCCGCAGGAACTGCTCGACAATGTCGATGCGGAACCGCACCGAGTTGATGTTCCACGAAGCGATCTTGATTGTTTCGGCCATGCCGCGATGTAGCCCCGCGTTCGGCCTACCGCTAGCCAGCCGGGCAGGAACGGGCGAGAAAAGCGCCTGATATGGAAAGGCCCCCGCTCCGGGGGCATGGAGCGAGGGCCGACCTAGCGTTCGTCACGCAGGCAGAACGGGCGTGCCGGGTAACAGGGGGGAAATCCCGGCGGCACCGCGTTCGCCCAATTCGTTTAGCGCGGTGAACCTGTCGCCAATATGAATGAAAGCGCGGTAGCACCGAAACGGCGGCAGTTTCAGTTTTTGCCTCCGCGTAACGTGGGGTCGGTCCAGCGGAAGGCGCGGTCGGCAACGGGCGCGTTGAAAACCTGGTTCGTCAAGCGGATGGTGGTGCGGTTATTCTGGGCATCCAGCGCAACCCAGCCCTGCATCATCAGCCCGCCCGGCGCGCTGGCGCTGCGCGCAAAAACCAGCGTAATCCGCCCATATTCGGGATGGCGCGGATCGCTTGCCTCAACCGAAATCACCCGCGGATCGGCGGTCCGCATAACCTTGGCAAAGCGCGTGATATCCTTGTTGGGATCAAGCAGAACGCCCAGCGGCGAGTTGCCGATCGGCCAACGCTGCTTCTGGCGTACCGAATAATCCAGGAACCACAGTGCTTTGCCATCGCCGACAATCAGGATCGGAACGCCTTTTTCATACTGGAAGCGGATTTTGCCCGGCTTTTTCAGCGTCAGCGTGCCGTCCAGCGTCTTGCCGTTCCGGTCGGTCTGGCTGAAATTGGCGGTCAGGCTGTCTACCGAACGAAGATGATCCTGCACCAGCGCCAGATCACCCGTGGCTGGTGCTGCAACCGCCAGGGGAATCGCCAGCATCAGGGGCAATGCGAGCAGGGGCCGAAATTTCACGCTGTCACTCTCCAATTTGGGATCTGACCTTGTCAGCTGACGTCCACAGAAATGATCGGATGACCTATGGCGCGGCGATTTGAACGGGCGGTGAACTGGCGCGCCACATTATGCCAGCCGCCAACATCAAATCGGCCGCCCCTCCTGATCCATCAGCACTTCGCGGCGGCCGACATGATCGGGTTTTGACACCAATCCGTCACGCTCCATCCGTTCGATCAGCCGGGCGGCGCTGTTATAGCCGATGCGCAGCTGGCGTTGCAGCCATGACGTCGATGCCTTCTGGCTTTCGGCCACCAGCTGGCGGGCATTGCGATATTGCTGGTCCTCCGCCGAATCCTCGCCGTCCGGCGCGCCGTCGAGCGCAAAGCCGTCTTCCGGCTCTTCGGTGACTGACTGGATGTAATCGGGCTGGCCCTGGCTGCGCCAGTGATTGGCCACTGCCTGCACCTCGTCATCCGACACGAACGGGCCGTGCACGCGCGCAATCTGCTTGCCGCCGGGCATATAGAGCATGTCGCCCTTGCCGAGTAGCTGTTCTGCGCCCTGTTCGCCCAAAATCGTGCGCGAATCGATTTTCGAGGTGACGTGGAAACTGATCCGGGTCGGCAGATTGGCCTTGATCACGCCGGTGATCACATCGACCGACGGGCGCTGGGTTGCCATGATCAGGTGGATGCCCGCCGCGCGCGCCTTTTGCGCCAATCGCTGGATCAGGAATTCCACTTCCTTGCCTGCCGTCATCATCAGATCGGCCAGTTCGTCCACGATGATCACGATTTGCGGCAGTGGCTGGAAATCGAGCGGTTCTTCCTCGTAAATCGGCTGGCCGGTCGCCTGATCATAGCCGGTCTGCACCTTGCGGCCCAGCGGTTGGCCCTTGGCCTTGGCGGCGCGCACCTTGTCGTTGAACGAGGCCAGGCTGCGCACGTTGACCGAGGCGAGCATCCGGTAGCGATCCTCCATCTGCTCAACCGCCCATTTCAGCGCGCGCACGGCCTTCGCAGGCTCGGTGACGACCGGGGCGAGCAGATGCGGGATATCGGCATACATCGACAGTTCGAGCATCTTGGGATCGATCATGATCATCCGGCACTGATCGGGCGTCAGCCGGTACAACAGCGACAGGATCATGCAGTTCAGCCCCACCGACTTCCCCGATCCGGTGGTACCCGCGACGAGCAGATGCGGCATCGGTGCCAGATCGGCGATCACCGGGTCGCCTGCGATGTTCTTGCCCAGGATGATCGGCAGCTGGGCGGATTGATCCTCAACACTCTGGCTGCCGACCAGTTCGTGCAGGTTCACCGCTTCGCGCCGCGCATTGGGCAGCTCGATGCCGATCACGCTGCGCCCCGGAATCGTCGCCACCCGTGCTGAAATGGCGGACATGTTGCGGGCAATATCATCTGCCAGCTGGATCACCCGGCTCGCCTTGATGCCGCTGGCCGGCTCCAGCTCGTACATTGTCACGACGGGGCCTGGCCGCACTTCAACAATCACGCCCTTGACGTGAAAATCGTCGAGCACCGATTCGAGCAGCCGCGCATTGCGCTCCAGCGCGGCCTTGTCGATCACCATATTGCCGCTTTTGGGCGCGGGTTTCAGCAGATCGAGCGGCGGCAACCGGTAATTGTCGCGCAGGTCGAGCGAGGCCTGCTTGGCACGCGGCTTGGCAGTGGAGGGGGCCAGCGCCCGCTCGGCGATGACCGGGCCGGGCCGGTTTTCAGGCGCGGCGACCGCGC